>JACQTT010000061.1 GCA_016210665.1 Chloroflexota bacterium
AATAGGCAGGTGACCGTCGCGCATATTCGTAAGTGATAAATCCTTGAAGCGGATACAATTGTGAACAATAAGACAATCTTGACAAATTCTGCAAGATGTGATATTTGGTGGTAGGCGAATATTATAAAGAGGACTAACAGTTAGGAGGTTATTCATGCACAGGGGTAGGTTATTCTGGTTTCCAGTCCTGCTTACGTTTATGGCATTCCTGGCTGTGGCCGGCTGCCGTGCAGCAGAGCCCACGGCGACACCCGTGCCGCCGACACCAACCAAGGCGCCTTTTGTGGCCACAGTAGCCGTTCCCACCGTGGCCCCGGCAGCTACAGTGGCGCCAGCAGCTACTGTGGCGCCCGCGCCTACCAGGGCCCCAGCTCCCACCGCCGCTCCCGCCGTAAAATTTGAGTTCCCCAAAGAGACACAAGCCCTTCTGGCCAAATATCCTCAAATCAAGTGGTATGCCGACCTCACCCCACCCACCACCCAGCCCAAGTACGGAGGCACCTTTCTTAAAGCGGGCAGCGGAGGCTTCGCCGGTGTGGCCCACTGGGACCCTAGAGTCGCAACTGCTGCGGCCACCGCTGGCAGCGGCGCCTGCTATGGTGGCCTTCTGCGAACCACCGTGGACAAGTTTGGGGGGCGTGCCGCCCCAGTCCCCTTGCCCGACGCCGCCGAGTCCTGGAAGCGTCTGGACGAGACGACCTATGAGTTCAAGCTCAACCCCAACGTCTTCTGGCATGACCGACCTCCCGTCAACGGGCGTAGAGTCACCGCCGAAGACCTCAAGTGGAATATAGAGCAGTTAAGGGATAAGAGCATATACTCCGGTGCTTTTCAAATTATCTCTGATATCGTCATCAAAGACCCTGCCACCCTGGTCATCAAGACCAGCGAGCCTTATGCTCATCTGCTCCTCGTACTGTCCGGCGCGGGGGTGCAGTTCACCGCCCCGGAGATGGAGAAGGAGTCGGGAGGCGCCAAGACCTGGTGCATAGGCTTTGGCCCCTTCGTACTGAAGGAGTACCAGCCCAATGCGGATTGGAGTGTCGAGAAAAACCCCAAGTATCACATAAAAGGTCACACGGGACTGCAGCTCCCCTACTTCGATGGCCTTTCCAACGTAGCCTTTACTGACTTCGCCGCCGCCTACTCCGCCTTCGCAACTGGCAAGACCTCCTTCCTCCCGGTCTCTAGCGGGGTCGGGGACGCAGAGCGCGCTATGAATACCTGCCCCACCTGTCAGGTCATAATGCACCCCGGGAACGGTTTCGATTGGCATATAGCTATGCGTCTGGACAAGGCTCCCTTCAACGATGTCCGCGTTCGAAGGGCTCTATCCATGGGCATGGACCGCCAGGACTTCTTCGACTCCATCGTCAAGGGGGTGGGCTACGTCTCCGTGCAGCAAGCCAAGGACTCCCTGGGATGGGATATTCCTCCCTCTTTGGCTCAGCGGGGCAAGTACCTCCAATTCAACCTGACCGAGGCCAAGAAGCTCCTGGCCGAGGCCGGTTACCCCAATGGCTTCAAGGCGACCATGGACATATCATCTGCCACAAGCGGCGCTCAGCTGGCCGAGACAGAGAGGCTTCTGTTTCAATGGAAGCAGAACCTGAATGTAGATGTCGCCCTGAATCCGCTCCAGCAGATAGCCTATGCTTCCGCCTACCTGAATAAGACCTACCAGCACATGACCTTCCTGTCCATAGTCACTCCATCTGCCAACCAGGACTCCTTTGCCTACAGCCAGATGCACTCCAAGTCTGGGAGCAACGTCTATTTAATCAACGATCCCGAGGTGGACAAGTGGGCCGTAGCCCAGAGAACGACCTTCGACCCTGTGAAACAGCGGGAGGCATACCAGAAGCTCTTCGAACTGGATGAGGAGAACATCTATCGGCTTAATATGGTATATCCCCTCCTTTTCCACCTGATTCGTCCAAATGTAGAGAACGTTACCCCTGGCATCTACTCATGGGTTTACTCTTGGGCCTCCCGCTCCTTGGAGGTCGGCTGGTTCACGAATTAAGATCGATCGGGCAAAGTCTCCCTTCATAGGAGAGGAGGACGTGAAATGCCGAAGCATGACCTGGCCTTCTACCAGGACGTCCCGGCCCAGGACGTCATCAAGGTGGCCAACCTGGCCGACGATAATGGCTTTGAAAACCTGTGGCTTATCGACTCTACCGACGTGTACCCCGATCCCTGGCCCACAGCCGGCTATCTGGCCCTTAACACATCTCGCGTCCGCATCGGCCCAGGCGTCACCCAACCCGTCACTCGCCACCCCAGAGTGACGGCGAATTGTGCCCTGACAGTCCACGACATCTCCGGCGGAAGGGCCATCCTGGGCATGGGGGCTGGAGCCAACACCGTAAGGACTTTAGGCTGGAGACCGGTTAGCGTCGCCGTTATGAAAGAGGCCGTGGACATCTGCCGCGCCAGGTTTAAGGAAAAGGGTGCCGACATCCCCATTTACGTGGCAGCCGCAGGAGACAAGGCCATGGCTTACGCCTGCAAAGAGGCTGACGGAGTCATCGCCACGGGGGCTAATAGTCCCACGGCGCTGCGGGGTATCGTGCAGCGGGTTCGAACGGCGGCTAAAGAGGTGGGGAGAGACCTCAGAACTCTCCCAGTATCCGTCAGTGTGGGATTCGCCATTGCCCATGACCGGCGAGAGGCTATGGACGATATGAGGGGGCCTCTGGCCGTCAGTATTAAGGGTGCCCTGGGTTACGCCGACAAGGGGAGGAAGACAGGCCTCCCTCCCCGCTGGCCTCCAGAACTGGAACACCTGCGGGAGGAAGGGGAGAAGGTGGGCAGAGCATATGACCATATTCACCATATGAAGTCCCACACCTCCCAGGCGGCACTGGTGACCGACGCCCTGGTGGAAGCCCTCGGCGGCCCGGTAGGAACGCCTGAGGAGGTGGTGCCCAAATTCCAGGCTTTGTGGAGGGAAGAGGCAAAAATCCAGGAAGAGGGTGTCGATCTAAGGTTGAGCCTGAACCCCGGAGGGAGGGGAAAAGCCAGGAGCTTTGTGCTGTTTGTGAAGGAGGTGCTACCAAAGTTACGCTAACGGAGAATCGGTAACCTAGCCTGCTCCTTCGAAATCATCGTTTTTGTATGCGTTCATAAATGGGAGACAAAGGGGGAGAGATGAATACTGGTGTATCTTCTAGCAGAGGAGATGGAGTCACAGCCCTGGGACATTTGCGAGTCCTGGAACTGGCGGGGCCAGCTGGCCAGGCCTGCGGCAAGCTGATGGCCGACATGGGGGCGGATGTAATAAAGGTAGAACCGCCCGAGGGGGACTTCGCCCGCAGCGTAGGCCCGTTCTATAAGGATACGCCTAACCCCGAAGGGAGCATCTACTTCCTGAACTTCAACACCAACAAACGCAGCATCACCCTGGACCTGAAATCCGAGGCTGACAGGGACACTTTCCGGCGCCTCGCTGCCACCGCGGATGTGGTGATAGAGAGCTTCCAGCCGGGATACCTGGACTCCCTAGGCTTGGGATACAAGGACCTGTCCAAAATCAATCCTGGCCTGGTGATAACCTCCATCACCGCCTTCGGCCAGACGGGGCCTTACAGGAACTACCTGGGCACGGACCTGGTAGCCCAGGCCATGGGTGGTCTGATGTATATCCAGGGAGACGACACCAAACCTCCGTGTAACGCCCCTGCGGAGCAGGGTTATCAGTTGTCCTCGACCCACGCTGTGTATGCCACCCTGGCAGCCCTTCAATACCGCAGAAAGAGCGGCCGAGGCCAGCATGTAGATGTGTCCCGACACGAGGTGGTAGCCCATCTCCTCTATGTCCTTACCCGCTATGCCTACTTCGGCGACATAACCCGGCGGTCCGGTAAACGCATACCATCCTTTGGAGTTGCTGTTCCCAGCAGCTACTACGAGTGCAAAGACGGAAAATGGATCAGCATCTCCGTTATCATGCCCAAGCACTGGAAAGCCTTTGTGGAATGGTCAGGTAATGAAATCCTCAAGGAACCAGTGTGGGAAGACCGCGCCTATCGGGCAGCCAACCAGGAACTGCTTGTCGAGATCATCCAGGAGTTCATCCGCACGATTCCACGGGAGGAGTTTGTAAGGGAAGCCCAGAAGCTCCGCCTATCCTGCGTTCCCATAAATAGCATGGAGGACGTCGTCCACGATCCTCAAAACGTAGGACGGGGAGACTATTTTGTAAAAAGCACCCATCCTTACGTGGGAGACCACACCTACCCGGGCGCTCCCTACCGCTTCTCCGAGACGCCATGGCGAATTCACCGGCCCGCTCCTTTGCTGGGGCAACACAAGGAGGAGATCCTTAAGGAGCTAGAAAAGGCTCCCCCTGTCAAGAGGGCGAAAGGTGGGAACGGCGGGAGACCAGCTAAGGGAGCCCTGCCACTGGAAGGGGTGCGTATTCTGGACTTTACCAAGGTATGGGCAGGCCCCTTCGGCACTCGATATTTGGCGGACCTGGGGGCCGAGGTAATTAAGGTGGAAAGCGCCCACTTCCCGGAGGGAGGGCGTGGCGGCCCTGCCGGTGGGCCCGTGACCCCCATGCACGCCGATATCAACCGCAGCAAGCTAAGCATCACCCTGGACTTTCAGACTCCTGAGGGTAACGAGCTGGTGAAGCGCTTGATAAAGGTAAGCGACATAATCATCGACAACTTTTCTGCAGGGGTCCTGGATCGGCGGGGCCTGGGCTATGAGGCGCTAAAGCAGGTGAAGCCGGACATCATCATGATCTCTATGCCTGGTTTCGGTGCCAAGGGGCCCTATGCCGACTACGTGGCCTACGGCCAGGAGATGATGTCTGTCTCTGGCATGACTCATCTGTGGGGCTATGCGGATTCGTCTCAGCTGAGCCGAGCCAAGGCTTACTACACCGACTTTGCATCGGCGGCCATTGTCGGCTGCTGCATGATGGTGGCTCTGGAGGCCCGAAACGCGACGGGAAAGGGGCAGTACATAGAGCTGGCTCAGTCTGAAGCAGCTACCTCAACCATGGGTGTTGGCCTCCTGGATTATCTTGTCAACGGCAGGAACTGGGATCCCCCTGGCAACAGCAACTTCACCGCCGCTCCCCACCATGCCTATCCTGTCCTGGGCGATGACCAGTGGTGCGTCATAGCCTGCTGGACCCAGGAGCACTGGCAGGGGCTGTGCAAGGTAGCAGGAGCAAGCGAGCCCTGGACCAAGGACCCCCGCTTCGCAACCCAGGAGTCCCGCTGGAAGAACCAGAAGGCCCTGGACGAGGTCATTGCCCAGTGGACCAGGGACTACCTTCCCTATCAGCTCATGCGTCTGCTGCAGAAAGCGGGGGTGCCGGCGGGAGTGGTGCAATCTGGGGAGGAGCTTTACCACGACATCCAACTGTGGAGCCGAGACTTCGTCGTAGAGCTAGAGCACTGCCCTCCCTTCGGGAAAATGGAGCATACGGCAGTTAACGTGCGCCTCACGGAGACTCCGGGGAGGGTCAAGCCCTTGACGGCTCTAGGTCAAGATAATTACCACGTCTTTTGTGACGTGCTAGGCCTCGGCCGAGACGAGGTGGACAAGCTGGTAGAGAAGAAGGTGCTCTACTAGCCTCTGTATTCTTGTATGGTTATGAAAGGAGAGAAGGCATGCCTAAAATAGGGGTTTTCATGTTTCAGGACTTCGGCTATCCCGCCTACGTTGACTCAGCCAAGCTAGCGGAGGAGCACGGTTTCGACATCTTTGGACTGATAGACTCCACCGATGCCTACTCCGATTATTGTGCCTGGGACGGTTTGGTGGCTGTGAATACCTCCAAGATACTGATAGGACCCTGGGTATCCAATCCCCTGACACGCAATCCGAGGGTAACTGCCAATCATATGCTGACCATCAATGAACTTTCGCGAGGCCGGGCAGTCCTGGGGCTGGGAACTGGGGACAACGCCGTAAGAAGCATGGGATGGCAGCCGGCACGCCACTCGGTAATGCGGGAGGCTTTGGAGGTCTTTCGGAACAAATTCAAGGAGAAGAAGGCCGACATTCCGATCTACGTGGCTATCGGGGGGCCTTTGAATACCCGTCTGGCCTTCGAGTCTGCCGATGGGATTATCTCCACCGGCGGTGGCGGAGCCCGCTCAGGGGCTCAGGGATTGTTGAACAGCCTGGAGCAGCTTAAGAAAGTGGCAAAAGAGGTAGGCCGAGACTTCAATACTATTCCAATCAAGGCTCAGGTGGGTTTCTCTATCTCCCACAACCGAAAAGAGGCGATAGATGAGATGAGGTGGCAGGTGGCCCAGATGATGAAGAATATATTTGTGCAAAAGAGCGGCGGCTCCTTACCTCCTGACCTGGAGCGCTTCCGAGACGAGGCCAAGCGGGTTGGGGAGTCTTACGACTATTTCAACCACATGAGAACTCATACACCCGATGGCCAATGGGCGCGCCATGCCAACGCCGTGAGCGACGAGCTGGTAGAGGCAGTGGGCCTCCTGGCTGGAACTCCTGCAGATGTGTTACCCAGAATCAGGGCCGTATGGCAGGTGGCAGCGGCTACTCCCAACGTGGGCTTCACCTTCACGCCCCACGGTAGCAAAGGCGGAAGGAAGCGAAGTTTCGAGCTGTTCGTGAAGGAAGTGCTCCCCAAGCTTAGAGGGGCTTAAGGTCCGTAGGACGCCGTTCCAGGACACACTCAGGATACCTATGATGGCAAGGAAGGCCTAGGAGCGGTCCTGTTTACGGGTTCCGTTATTTTTGTCAGGGAAGGAGAAAAGATATGCCTAAAACAGGGGTTTTCATGTTTCATGACTTCGGCTATCCGGCCTTTGTGGAGTCTGCCAAGCTGGCAGAGGAGCATGGCTTCAACATCTTTGGGCTGATAGACTCCACCGACGCCTATTCTGACTACTGCGCTTGGGATGGCCTGGTGGCCGTCAATACCTCTAAGATACTGATAGGACCCTGGGTAACCAATCCCCTGACCCGCCATCCCAGGGTGACGGCCAACCACATGCTGACCATCCACGAGCTTTCCAAAGGCCGAGCTGTCCTTGGGATAGGAGCAGGGGATAACGCCGTGCGCAGCATGGGCGTGAAGCCAGCCTCGGGTGCCGTTATGCGGGAGGCCGTAGAGGTCATTCGAAAGAAATTCAAGGAAAAGAAGGCAGACATTCCCATATATGTGGCTGCTGCTGGGCCCTTGAATACCACCATGGCTCTCCAGTTAGCCGATGGGATCATCGCGCAAGGTGTGGGAGGAGGAATCCGCTCTTCTCCTCAAGGTGTGCTGGCAGGGTTGGAGCGCCTTAAGGCGAGGGCCAAAGAGGTGGGCCGAGATTTCAATACCCTTCAGATTGTACTTCAGACGGGATTTGCTATCTCCAACAACAGAAAAGAGGCCATAGAGGAGATGAGGTGGAGCGTATCCAGCATGATGAAGGGTATATTTGTACAAAGACGTCCAAACTCTCCTCCCTTTCCGCAGGACCTGGAACGTTTCCGAGAGGAGGCCAAGAGGGTGGGCGAGGCTTACGACTATTTCAATCACATGAGAACCCATACCCCAGATGGCCAACTGGCCCGCCATTCCAAAGCCGTGAGCGACGAGCTGGTAGAGGCGGTGGGACTCCTGGCTGGAACTCCCTCAGAGGTGTTGCCAAGGATCAAGGCTCTTTGGCAGGCAGCATCCTCCATGCCCAATGTGAACCTGGTTATTACACCCCATGGGAGCAAAGGCGGAAGAAAGAGAACCTTTGAGCTGTTTGTGAAGGAGATACTGCCTAAGCTGCGTTCGTAGCAGGGCACTATTATAAATCGCATCGCCAGTAGATAAGGGAAAGCGTAAAATAGCGAAAAGGAGATTATCATGCCTAAAATAGGGGTTTTCATGTTCCAGGACTTCGGCTATCCTGCTTTCGTGGATTCGGCCAAGCTGGCCGAGGAGAACGATTTCGACTTTTTTGGTCTCATAGACTCTACTGATGCCTACTCCGATTACTGCCCATGGGCCGGACTGGTGGCCGTCAACACCTCCAAGATCCTGATAGGCCCATGGGTAACCAATCCCCTGACTCGCCATCCCAGGGTGACGGCCAACCACGCATTGACAATCCAGGAACTCTCCCGCGGGCGAGCTATGGTAGGTCTGGGAGCGGGAGATAACGCCGTAAGAAGCATGGGATGGAAGCCGGCGACGCCCTCGGTTTTTCGAGAGGCCATGGAGATAATTCGAAACAAATTCAAGGAGAAGAAGGCGGACATCCCCATATACTACGGCGGGAGCGGAGAAAGAAACACCGCCACGGCTCTTCGGTTGGCCGATGGAATCACCGGCGCAGGTGCGGCAGGACCACGGGTGACGACAGACGCAGTAGTGCAAGGAATTGAACGGCTCAAGGCAAAGGCCAAAGAGGTGGGCCGGGACTTCAACACCCTTGATATTAGGACCGGAATGACCTTCTCCCTCTCTTACAACAGAAAAGAGGCCATAGAGGAGATTAAGGGCTTGTTGGCCAGAACGATGAAAGGGATATTCCTGGATGGAAGTAGGCCCTTTCCAACAGAGCTAGACCGCTTCCGGGAGGAGGCCAAAAAGGTAGCCGAGGCTTATGACTATTTCAATCACATGAGGTCCCATACCCCCGAGGGGCAATTGGCTCGTCATACCAAAGTTATGAGTGACGAGTTTGCGGACGCCTTCGGAATGGCCGGAACGCCCTCGGAGATGCTGCCTCGATTCAAGGTTGTGTGGGAAGCCGCATCCCAATACCCCAACGTAAACTTGGTCATTACGCCTCACGGCAGCAAAGGCGGCAGGAAACGGAGCTTTGAGCTCTTTGTAAAGGAGATACTCCCCAAGCTGCGCTCCTAGAAGCGATCACGCAACGATGATTAGGAGGTGAAACATGTTTTCCAAGATAGGCGTTCTGTTTCTGATGATGGGACTAGGGAGCCTTTTCTTCTTGACGGCCTGCCGCGCCGCGGCGCCCACGGCGACTCTCGTGCCGCCGACTCCTACGACGGCGCCCGCGCCAACGGCAGCCCCTGCGCCGACAATTGCGCCTGCGCCCGCAGCCACGGTAGCTCCAGTTGGCACAGCCCTTCCCATAACAAAGTTTGAGTTGCCTAAAGAGGTAAAGGCCATATTTGCCAAGTACCCTCAAATCCAGTGGTACGACGCCGTTATTCCGCCCTCGACTACACCCAAGTATGGAGGCACCTTTCTTAGAGGAAGCTCCGGTCCCCTCTCTCACTGGGACCCCAGGATTACTAACAAGCCAGCTCTCGAGGGCAGTTCGGTGTGCTACGGCGGCCTACTTCGGAACATTGTGGACAAATTCGGGGGACGTGTTACTCCTGTCCCTCTACCCGATGCCGCCGAGTCATGGAAGCGACTGGACGAGACCACAGTCGAGTTCAAGCTCAACCCCAACGTATTCTGGCACGACAGGCCACCCGTCAACGGCCGCAGGGTCACCGCCGAAGACCTGAAGTGGAACATAGAGCAGTACAGGGGAAAGAGCATCTACGCCGGCTCCTTCCAGATCATCTCGGATATCATTATAAAAGACCCCACCACCCTGGTCGTCAAGACCAGCGAGCCCTTTGCACATCTGTTCACTCTGTTGGCTGGCTCAGGTATGCAGTTCATCGCGCCAGAGGTGGAGAAGGAGCCAGGGGGCGCCAAGAACTGGTGCATAGGTTACGGCCCCTTCAAGCTCACCCAGTATGAGCCTAGTGGAAACTGGGAGGCTGAGAGACACCCTAAATATCACGTCAAGGGCCACACGGGACTTCAGCTACCCTACCTGGATAAGGTTAGTCGTATTAAGGTTGCTGACTTCACCACCGAGTACGCCTCCTTCGTAACCGGAAAAACTCACATTATGGTCCTTACTGGAGGTGGCGAGGTAGACCGCACAATGAAGGACTGCCCTACCTGCCAGGGAATGCTTCATGTGCAGACCGGCTTCGATTCGCACATAGGTATGCGCCTGGACAAGCCTCCTTTCAACGACGTTCGTATTCGCAGGGCCCTGTCCATGGGCTTCAATCGGGGAGAGATCTTGGCCGACATTTTTAAGGGCATAGGTTACATATCCCTGTATCCCGCCCTGGATTCCATCGGTTGGGATAATGCTCCGGCTCTGGAGCAGCGGGGGAAATATTTGCAATTCAACCTGCCGGAGGCTAAGCGACTGCTGGCCGAGGCGGGATACGCCAACGGTTTCAAGACAACCATGAACATCCAAAGCGGGGGCACCGGCGTCCCACAAGCCCTACTGGAGGTTATGCAATTTCAATGGAAGCAGAACCTGGGCGTTGATGTTGCCTTCGTTCCCCTGGACGCCATCGCCCACGCGGCCGTCACCGTCGAGAGGCGCTACGAGGGAATGGACAATGTGGGATCCATCTCCCCATCCACCAACTGGGACTCCGCCTCATATGGCTTCATGTACTCCAAGTCTGGCAGCAACGTCACCTTCATTAACGATCCCGAGGTAGATAAGTGGGCAGTAGCTTCCCGCACCACTTTCGACCCTGTAAAGCAGCGAGAGGCTTACAAGAAGCTGTTCGAACTGGAAGAGGAGAACGTCTATCGAATTATGACAATTTCGCCCTACAGAATCCATATGGTGCAGGGAAAGGTAGAGAACGCTACTCCTGGCCTGTATTCGTGGATCTACTCCTGGGCCGCCCGATCCATGGAGGGAGTCTGGTTCAAGGAGTAGAAAACGTTCTTCTTGTGACAATAGGAAGTGTCTAGTTGCTGAAGGTGCCGTAAATGCTTGCAGGAAAGGAGAAAGGGTATGCCTAAGATAGGGGTTTTCATGTTTCAGGACTTCGGCTATCCCGCCTACGTGGAGTCGGCCAGGCTGGCCGAGGAGAGCGGCTTCGACATCTTTGGTCTCATAGACTCCACCGATACCTACTCCGACTATTGCCCATGGGCAGGCCTGGTGGCCGTCAATACCTCTAGGATACTGATAGGCCCCTGGGTAACGAATCCTCTGACCCGACATCCCCGGGTGACCGCCAATCACATGCTGACCATCCACGAGCTCTCCAAGGGTCGGGCCATTCTTGGCCTGGGAGCAGGAGCCAATGCCGTCCGTACCCTGGATTGGAAGCCCGCATCCACTTCTGTACTAGGAGAGGCTATAGAGGTCTTTCGAAACAAATTCAAGGAAAAGAAGGTGGACATTCCCATATATGTGGCGGCCGCCGGGCCCGTAAACACAGGCAAGGCTCTTCAGTGGGCTGACGGCCTTATCGGCGTGGGTGGCGCTCGTGGCGGAGCCGAGGGATTATTGCAGGCATTAGAGCAGCTCAAGGCCAAGGCCAAAGAGGTAGGGCGAGACTTCGCCTCTTTTCCCATTAAGATTCAGGTGGGACTTGCTCTCTCACACAACAGAAAGGAGGCGATAGAAGAGATAAAGGGGCCCGTGGCCGTTGGTCTCCGAAACATCTTTTTCAATCGGCTAGGAAGTCTCCCCCAGGAGTTGGAACGGTTCCGCGAGGAGGCTCGAAGAGTAGCCGAGGCCTACACCTACTTCAATCACATGAGGTCCTATACCCCAGAAGGCAAGCTGACGCGCCATGCCCAACTCATGAGCGACGAGCTGGCCCTAGCATTGAGCGGCGGCATGGCGGGAACCCCGGAGGAGGTCTTGCCTAGATTTAAGGGTATATGGCAGGCGGTATCCTCCATGCCCAATGTGGGCTTCACCATAACACCTCATGGAGCCAAAGGCGGGAGGAAGAGGAGTTTCGAGCTATTTGTGAAGGAGATACTCCCCAAACTGAGTTGAGGGCGGAAGCTCAAGAATAAGAGGAGACCAAATGCCCAACCTGGATCTTTCCTTATATCAGAATATCCCTCCCAAAGATGTTGTGTCTATGGCCCGCCTGGCGGACGAGAAGGGGTTCAAGAACCTGTGGTTCATCGACTCCCCAGACGCCTATCCAGATATATGGGTCACGGCTGGCTACTGCGCTGTCCATACTTCAAGGATAATGATGGGACCAGGAGTGACCAACCCCCTCTCCCGTCATCCCCAGGTCACGGCCAGCGCGGCCCTTGCGCTTCGCGACATAACGGGAGGGCGCTCTATACTAGGCCTCGGTATAGGGGACAGCGCCATCCGCCAGATCGGCTCCCGGCCAGCCGCGGTATCAGAAGTAGAACAGTGCGTTGACCTCTGCCGGGAGCGTTTCAAGGAGAAGGGAGTGGATATTCCCATCTACATAGCAGCTACAGGACCCAAGATCACCTCCTACACCTGCAAAGAGGCCGATGGCATCATAACCACCAACGGAGGCAGGACGACCGAGTCCCTGAGGAGAGAGTTGGCACGCATAGAGGAGGCGGCCCAAGAGGTAGGCAGAGATATCAAGACCCTCGCCCTGAATTTTTCCCTGGGTTTCGCCATCTCCTACAACAAGAGGGAAGCCATGGATGATATGAGGGGACCCCTGGCCCGGCAGATCAAAAGGCGTGTGAAAGATAGCCCCGAGACGTGGCCGACGGAATTGGAGCATCTCAGGTCCGAGGCGCTAAAGATGGCTCAGGCCTACAACTATCGAGACCACATGCAGGACCGCACCCCCCATTCAGCCCTGGTGACCGATGCTCTGCTAGAGGCCTTTGCAAGCGGAAGCTACGGAACCCCTACAGAGGTATTGCCTACCTTCAAGGCCCTTTGGGACGAGGCAAAGATACAGGAAAGGCGGGGACTCCATATCACTCTTGCCATAAATCCCGCGAGCGGCGGAAGAAGGAGAAGTTTTGAGCTGTTTGCTCAGGAGATCCTGCCCCACCTGAGATAGACCAGCGCCTGGCGAGAATTAACGTGCAGACGAGGTGTTTCTAGAAGCTATTCCGAAATTCTCGTCTGGGGAGTCCAGAGAGAGCGAAGCCCCTTCTGGTGGGGGTCTGGGGGTATTCCCCAGATTTACTTCCATCCCCCTCTCCCTTAGTAGGGAGAGGGGGACACAGGGGGTGAGGGATTTTGGAATAGGTCCTAGGCCTGACAGCTAGAAGTGGAGGACGTACCATCAGCCCGCACGGAGAGTTAAAGGCTAAAACGCCTCTTGATAGGAAGTTGTACAGGATATTACGCGGCATTTATACAGGAGAGGAGGCATCATGATTCTGGACTGTCATTTGCATTACTGGCGATACCCCGAACATTTCCCGAAGGACGTGTTCGCGCAGTTTACGGGGGCGAGGCAGCAGGGACAGACTGAGGAGCAGATAAAGGAGAGAGCCGACCGCCAGGCGGACAAGCTGCTGCGAGAGATGAAGGAGGCAGGTGTAGAAAAGGGTGTAGTTCTGGGTCTGAAGAGCGGAACTACCCTGGGGATCGAGGTCAACAACGAGGATATAGCCAAAGCCCTCAAGCCCCACGCTGGCAAGCTATATTGGGGTCCCGGAGTTATATTGACCGATTCAGGGGCGGCTGACGAGGTAGAGCATTGCATCAGGGACCTGGAGGCTGTGGCGGTCGGCGAGATAGGCCCCGGCTACGGCTACTTCCGAATCGACGACCCGAGGTGTTTCCCCGTATATGAGGTGGCCCGCTCCTATGACGTTCCCATATCCATTCATGCCGGACCTGTAGGTCCGAGGAACACTTACCTTAAGTACGGAGACCTCCTGGCTCTGGACGAGGTGTGCGTCAACTTCCCCACCCTGAAGGTAGTTCTGTGCCACATGGGCGAGCCCCATTACCATGAGGCCGCCCATCTTATGTCCAAACACGCCAACCTCTACGCCGACATCTCTATGGTGCCTCGGGCAGCCGGCCTGAGCGCCATGGCTCCACCTCCCGTGGTTTACCCATTCCCCCATCTGGACGAGCCTCTCCTTTACTACTTCAGTGCGCCGGCTCGCAACAGAAACAAACTCCTTTGGGCATCCGATGTGCAGAACCCAAAGGAGTCCATGGAAGGTATTCGTGGGGTCAACGGCCGATTGAAGAAGATGGGTTATCCTACCATTCCCGAAGAGCTTATAGAGAACATGTTCCACGAAAACTGGAAGCAGGTGTTCACTAAAATCCAGGCCAAATAAGGAGGTGAAACGAGGAGGAAGGAGTCTTAATTTGTAAGAAACCCGCTTGAGAAGTCATATCTAAACTTCACTTTAGAAGGAGAGACAAAATGACAATCTTAGACCCTCATGTTCATACTTGGGTTTACCCCGACCACTTCCCGGGCGACGCGTATCTAAAGTTTAGCGGAGCGAGGGAGCGGGGCCTGACGGATGCGCAGATAAAGCAGGCCAATGATCGCCGCGCCGATCGAATTCTTAGGGAGATGGGCGAGGCAGGTGTAGATAAGGCCGTGGTGGTGGGATTCAAGGGCGGAACGACCCTGGGCCAGGAGGTCCCCAACGAGTTCATAGCCAAGGAGGTCAAGCCCCATCCTGGAAAACTATACTGGGTATGCGCCGTCAACCTGATAGATCCCAACGCCCCTGCCGAGGTGGAGCGATGTGTGAAGGAGTTGGGGGCTATAGGACTGGGTGAGATAGGGCCCGGCTACGGCCACTTTAGCGTAGATGACGAAAGGTGCTTCCCTGTTTACGAGGTATGCCGATCTTTAGACGTTCCCATTTCGATTCATGCTGGCCCCGCCGCTCCCCGCAACACCCATATAAAGTACGGGAACTTGGAGGCCCTGGACGAGGTGTGTGTCAACTTCCCAGAGCTGAAGGTAGTCCTATGCCACTTCGGAGAGCCCCACTATGAGGAGGCCGCCCACCTCATGGCCAAACACCCCAACTTATACGCCGATGTCTCGATGATGCCATCGGGTGCTGGCCTGTGGGCTACCCGTCCGGCGCCCCCTGTGCTTATGCCCTTTCTACACCTTGATCTCCCCCTTCTCAACTATTTCAGCATGCCGTCCCGCAGCCACAATAAGCTTCTGTGGGCCTCGGATGTGCAGCATCCTAAAGAGTCTATGGCAGCCTTCCGCGGAGTCAATCAGCGCCTCAAGGAGAGGGGATATCCTACCATACCCGAAAACTTCATGGAAAACATCTTCCACGAGAACTGGAAGCAGGTGTTCACAAAGATAAAAGTCTAATATGAGCCTTCGAATCATCGTGAGATAAAACCAAGCAAATGAGAAGTGTAGGAGACTTAGATGACTGTCGAAACCAGGAAGTTCGAGACTATCAAGGTAGAGAAAGAGGACGGCATTACCTGGCTATACTTTAACCGGCCAGAGAAGCGCAATGCCATGAGCCCCACCCTCACAAGGGAGATGTGGGAGGCCCTAGACGCACTGGATGGGGATTTCGAAACTAAGGTGCTGGTGTTGACTGGGGCCGGGGATAAGAGCTGGAGCGCTGGCATGGACATAAGAGAGGCCTTTCGGGAGAGGCAAGGCAGGCAGGACCGGGGGGAGGAGAAGCGGCGGGGAGCACCCCCTAGTTGGCACGACCTACTGTTGAATTTCTCCGCTCCCACCATCGCCATGGTCAACGGATACTGCTTCGGTGGCGCCTTCACACCCCTATATTGTTGCGACATAGCCATAGCCGCTGAGGACGCCACCTTCGGCGTCAGCGAGGTGAACTGGGGCGTCATCCCAGGCGGCCTGGTGAGCAAGGTTCTGGCCGATATGATGAGTTATCGGAAGGCCATGTATTACATCATGACCGGAGACCCCTTCGATGGCAAGCAGGCCGAAGAGATGGGCGTGGTGACCAAGGCCGTGCCCCGGGATAAGCTGAAGGAGGAGACGGTGAAGATGGCCCATGTTCTCATGGAGAAGAACCCCAATGTGCTCAGGGCGTGCAGAGAGGCTTTCAAGGCTGTCGTGAATATGGACCACTCCCAGGCGAGGGCATATCTGTCGGCCCAAAGCATCGCCTTGCGATATGGCGACCCATCCCAGGGCCAAGCCAAGGGTATGAGCGAGTTCCTGGATAAGAAGACTTATCGCCCAGGCTTCGGCACCTACCGACAAGACTAAGGTAGCATCGGGAATTTTCCCCTCAAAAGTAGAGGTGTCATTATCCGATTCGTTCAAAATGACATCTCTATTTTTTGCACGGCGCTCTTTCCGTCAAGGACACGTTCTTCAACGGCCCCGCAGTTTAGGAAGTATCTCGTTCACAAATAGTTCAAAGGTTCTTTTTCTTCCACTCTTGCTCCCATGAGGGACTAGGAAAAGACCTACGTTAGGCATCTGCTCTATCGCTTGCCACAAGGCCTTGAATTTAGGAAGCATCTCCTGGGGAGTCCCGAAACCCCCTAACGCCTCCGCCAATTCGTCACTCATAAGTTTGGCGTGAGGTGTCAGTTGACCATCGGGTGTGTGAGCCATAAAGTGATTACGATAGTCATAGGCTTCGCCGACCCGCCGTGCCTCCTCTCGAAATCTCTCCAACTCCGGCGGAAAAGTACCCCGGCCATCTACAAAAATGCTCCTCAATCCACCTCCCATCCCCTTCATCTCTTCTCGAGCCTCTTTTCTATCATGAGATATGGAGAAGCCCATATTTAGCTTTACAGGGAGAGTATTGAAGTCCCTGCCAGCTTCCTTGGCCTCTGCTTTTAGACGCTCCAGTCCGTTCAATATCCCCTCTGCGGTGGAGGCGAGAGAAGCAGAAGGTGCTGGCAGAAAAGGGTTGGAGAAGTCCCACCCTGTCCAAAGAGTACGGAGGAGGAGGCCTCTCACAGGAGCATGAGGTCATCCTGGCCGAAGAGTTTGATCGCGCCAGAGCCGTTGGTGGTGTCGGATTTCCCCCTCTCTTCCCTGCCCTGCTCGTTTGGGGCACCGAGGAGCAGAAGCGAAAGTTCCTGGTTCCCGTGGTTAGAGCAGAGAAGGTTATCTTTCAGGCCTTCACCGAACCCCAGTCGGGATCAGACCTGGCAGGCATCGTGAGCCGTGCCGAGCGAGATGGAGACGACTGGCTCATCACGGGGCAGAAGATCTTCGTCAGCGGACAGGGTATTCCGAACTATCTCTATGGCCCCTTTGTAACGGACCCCCAGGCTCCACGCCACAGAAATCTGGGATACTTCATTATTCCCTACCCATCTAAGGGACTAGAGCTGAGGAGGCAGAACCTCCTGAACGGGCATGGCCAGAACTTCGTCTTTCTGGACAGTGTTCGCATTCCCGGCGACTATCTCATTGGTGGCGACCATCAGGGTTGGCAGGTGGCTGGAACCAGCCTGGAGCTGGAACACGGGGGCCGTGGCTCGCCCATCCAGCGGGACGAGTATGTGAATCATCTTCTGGAGTATGCCAGGCAAAGTAAGCTTGGAGAAAAGACCATCGGTGGCGATGAGGTTCTACAACAGTTGACTATGGAGAACTATATAGACTCTCACATCAATGGCCTCTTTAAGCTGCGCAACTACTGGATGTACACGACACGCCAGGAGATGAGCTACCAGGGATCCCTGAGCTATCTTTTCAGCAAGGAATACTTGATGAAGAATGCCAACAGGGCCAGGGACGTAGTGGGTATGTACTCTCTCCTTGGGGAAAAAGATCCCCGCGCTCCCCATGAAGGCATTCAGGAAGCATTCCAGCGGGGTAGCCTAGTGTGGGCCCACCCTGGAGGGCCTATAGAGGTACAGAAGGTTATCGTTGCTCGACGTATCGGCATCAGCCAAACCAGGGAGCGGGCCGCTACTACCCCATCCACGGCAGGAGCCTCTGGCGTCTAGGACTTTCTTGGGAAGAGAGCCGTATCGCGATCAGCCCTAGCGAGAAAGCGCTCAAAGCCCTCGCTGAGATTTCCAGCCTTATGGTCAGGACTTTGAGCCTTTGTGGCGACTTAGGAGTGTTCCGGTCGCCAATACTTACGAGCTTGAACCTCCATTATGCTGCTGCAAGGCGGACAAGACCCGTTGCGATGTCATCGGAGCCTGAGTCATTCGTACCCCTGTAGCGGCCGAAATGGCGTTGCCTATTGCCGGCAGGGGAGGTACGATGCTGATTTCACCAACACCCCTTACACCCAAAGGGCCTTCCTTCGCCGGCTCACCTACGAACACCGCATCAATCATCGGGAGATCCAGAAAAGTGGGCATTCGGTAGTCCAGGAAGTTAGCATTTACAAGCTGCCCCTTGTTCCAATAATACCCTTCCCAGAGTGCCCAGCCTACTCCTTGAGCTGCTCCCCCTTGCATCTGGCCTTGAACCTCCACGGGGTTAATAGCTAAGCCGGGATTTTGGAAGGCTGTGTATTTAACTACGTAGACTTTTCCTGTCTCTCTATCAACCTCCACCTCGCCAACATGCACAGCCAGGCTACTAACCAACTGCATCCCTCCAGCCACGCCGTAGCCTATGATAGCACCGGCTCCCTGTCCCACGTTTGCCCTGCACAAGTCCGCTAGGCTGATTCGTTGTTCTGGGTTATCCGCGACATAAAATACACGATCGCGGTATTCTATCGCCGAGGGCTCCACGCGCAAGCGTAGGGCAGCCCGCTCCTTCAGCTGGCGCAGAGTTTCCTGAGCAGCCTTGAGAACAGCCGCCCCGGTCACGTACGTGATTCTGCTTCCCCAGGAGCCATCGGTGAACCCCACCGAGTCGGTGTCCCCTACGCTTACGGAGATGTCGGACACGTCAATGCCTAGGGTCTCGGCGGCAATCTGAACCATAGTTGTACGCGTTCCAGTAAGGTCCACGGAGCCAATTACCAGGTTGAAGGTTCCATCTGTATTAGCCGTAATATGGGCACTGGAGACGCCGGCCCCCTCAAGGCGCATGCCCACAGCCACACCCCTCCCACGTCCCGGAAGCAGAGGGCTTGCCCAGGCCGGATGTGCCTTCACCTGCTTCAGAGTAGCCTTGAGCCCGGTGCTCGGCAGCTTCTTGCCATCGGTCATTATGTCTCCATCCTCGCTGGCGTTGAGGATCCTCAGGTCTAGGGGGTCTATTCCCAGAGCCTGGGCTAGTTCATCCATAGCCGATTCTATGGCAAATGCTCCATTGGGCATTCCAGGAGCCCGGTAGGGCAGAGTCCGCGACTTGTTGGTCACTACCTCATACCCATCGAACCTGAACGCACCGGCCTTGTACAACGAGTAACCGACCAGTATGTTATTGATGGTCAAGCCAGCACCCGGAACACATCCACAGTTCAGAACGTACTTCGCCTGCAAGGCGGTGATCTGCCCGTTTCGCTTAGCGCCGATCTTTACGTACGAATAGCTATCAGGGGCCGGGCCAGTGGCCAGGAATACTTCGGTTCGAGAAAGAACCGTTTTGACGGGTTGTCCCGTCTTCAAGGCCAGCAGGGCCGTGGGTAGCTCAGGGACGGTGGGGCTCTTGCCACCGAATCCACCTCCAATCTCCAACGGCACAACCTTCACCTTGCTCTGGGGCATGTCAAGCAACGTTGCAATCTGTATCTTCTGACGAAAGGCCGCCTGGGTACTGTTGTACATGGTCATATGGCCATCAGAGTCAACTACAACAGTGCAGGCCTGGGGCTCTATGTATCCCTGATGCACCATGTCCACGAAATACTCCCGCTCAATAACTAGATCCGCGTCCTCGAAACCCTTGGCTAGGTCCCCCCTCTCGGCAACCACATGCAAAGCCACGTTGGTGGGATCTTTGGAGGCACCGGCAAGGCTCTTAGTTCGCAACTCCGGATGGATAACCGGAGAATCAGGCTTCATGGCCTCCAAGATGTCGTCCACAACAGGCAGAGGCTCGTACTCAACCTCAATGAGGGAGAGAGCATCCTCGGCTATCTGGGGAGTAGTGGCAGCTACTGCCGCTACCGGATGGCCGTGAAAGAGAGCGCGATCTTCAGCCAGCAGAAACTGTCGCATGTAACCTGCCTGTACAGCCGTCTCTCCGCCTACGTTTGCGGTGTCCTGCACCAGTGGTGGCAGGTCGGCCCCCGTGATTACAGCCTTCACGCCCGGGAGTTGGAGTGCTTTCGCCGCATCTATACGTTTGATTCGAGCATGGGGGTAAGGGCTGCGCAAAATCTTGCCATGGAGCGTGCCCTGCAACGTCAGATCCGCCGAAAAGACTGCTTTCCCATTAACCCTCTCCACCGAATCTACCCTGGGGATACCCTGGCCGATAATCTTGAATTCCTTTCCTTGCCTTGTCTGGGTCACGATTGCACCTCCTGTAGCATTTTGGCGGCAGACTGCACCGAGCGAATGATCTTATCGTAGCCAGTACAACGGCACAGGTTGCCCGCCAGGTTGAGGCGTATCTCCTGCTCGGTAGGGTTAGGAATGCGCTTCAACAGGTAAACTGTGGACATTATTAGACCTGGGGTACAATAACCACATTGCAACCCTGCTTCTTCAATGTATGCCTGCTGGACCGGATGGAGCCGGGTACCCTGGGCCAGGCCCTCCACAGTGAGAACGCTCTTACCCTCCATCTCCATGCCCAGCGTCAGGCATGATAGAACGCTGACCCCATCGACCAGGACGGTGCAGGCACCGCAGTTGCCATTGCTACACCCCTCCTTGGTTCCAGTAAGAGACAACTCATCCCGCAGCACCTGCAGAAGAGTCTGGGAGGGATCTACGGCGATTTGCGCCGCTGTACCGTTGACCTCCAGGCCTAGAAGCCGCCGTTGTCGCATATTTACCCCCTTCTTATGGATATGTCGCCAAGCTATTGACCCTTGAACCGCCTCCTATAGCAGGAACAATAATTATCTCATCACCTTCCGAGATTAGTGTGTCTAAACCCTCGAGATAGGTAATATTGTGATCATTCACGAAGATGCTTATGAAGGGGTGGAGTTCACCGTTTTCGTCGATTAGGCGACTCCTGATGCCCGGGAACCTGTCATCGAGCCGAGACAAGGCCTCGCCCAAGGGGCAACTCGGAATATCAACGGCGCTGAAGCCGTTTACCAGAGGCTTAAGCCCAGAGGGTATCTTAAGTACAGCCGACATCTAGCTACTATATTCGCTGACCAATTGTCTACCTGTTTGGTAGGAAATTATAGTTGTTCCTCGCTAGCAAGTCAAGGGGCTTTGCTAGCTGAGGACAAGCCAGACAAGACCTCCTTTCGGATAGAATGAGTACTAAGCCAACCCTGGTGGAACTGGTTAGGAGTGAGATAACCCAGGGTCTTGTGAAAGCGTCCTGACTCCGAAGGAGGATTACCGGCGCTATAAGAGGTTTATGAAGATGTGGGGGCGTGCAGCCCCAGCTAACCGTCAAGGAAAAGCGGATGGTTTGGTGGAGACGGGGGAGGGTGGGACTCTGCCGTCCCACAA
>JACQTT010000064.1 GCA_016210665.1 Chloroflexota bacterium
GTTCTTTGCCTGCTTGAGGTCCATGTTGTCGAAGTGAAGGGCCATAATTACCCCACTGGGCAGCATGTAGGCGCTGTGGTCCGTCATGGACTTCAATTCAACTGGCATCATCACGGAATTAAGCTGTTGCCAGTAGGTGGCATCTTGCTGCACCGATGTTAATTGACCCTTGAGCGTAGCAATCTCTCGATCTTTTGCATCTGCCACTTCCTGGGACACTCCTGGGCTGCATGCACTTACCAAAAGGGCCAACGCTAGCCCACCTATAGCCCAAAAGGCTGCTCTTTTTCTCGATATCATAGTATTATCTCCTTTCTTTTTTCATACGATTCTCGGACTAGCCGTTTCTTGTCTTTAGATTACGCCCCATGCTGCAAGGCCGCCGTTACGGATGGATACCCTATCTGTTGCTACCTTCTGGCTATTTCCGCCATGGGCTGACCGCAACAAATAGGCGCCTGGGCCTGCTGCTGACCTGCCTGGAACTCTGCCTGTCGTTGAGTCCCACAACCTGCGCATTGGTACGTCACCTGGATAGCCTTTTGAGTTTCCATGTGCCTCCTTTCAATTTCGGTGATCAAATCATTGTTGTTCTAACGAGCCGCTTATTAACCCTTCTTTTTGTGACGACGGCCTTGCAGCGTCCAATATGGTGATTCCTGATGAGCTTTAAGCGGCGTAGATAGCTCCCGCGACCAGGCCATAGATGGCGTGAACCGCAACAATCGCCATAGGTCCCATCATTCCCATCTCCAGACCCATGAAGCCCGGGGCAGCAACCTTGTCAGTCCCCAGGTGCGGCTCTCTAGCCATTCTGGGATGCAGTATGGGCATCATGCCAAAGGCTGTACCGGCGATAAGGGCATGAACTACACCAAAGAGGGCAGCCCACCCAGCTATGGCCGACTGAATCCCGAAGGTGTCAATCAGGGCAGCGTATATGATAAAGAAGACTACCCCCATCATCAGGTGCATCATCGCTCCTACTATCCAGGCGGTAGCGCCCCTGGGGAAGAACATGGTCCCCAGGGTCATGGGCATATCCATCTTCATACCCATGGCGGATCCCATATACATCACCGCCGTCATAGCAATTGTGCCAATGACGCCACCCACCAACGCTCTAACGATTTCAAAGTCCATTTGCTTTCTCCTTCCTTTCGTGCTATTTCCGAGTCATTGCTCGATCCTTATTGTCCTATCTTGATTCGAGGAGATGCTGTCGGCATAACGACAAATTTCTTCGTGGAGGGTTATCTGATGCCGCCGTCCATGTTAGGTGTCATTCGAGGTATCGCTCAATTTGCCGTTGGAGCTGGTTAAG
The DNA here is from genome assembly GCA_016210665.1 of Chloroflexota bacterium. Classification (GTDB taxonomy): domain Bacteria; phylum Chloroflexota; class Dehalococcoidia; order Lucifugimonadales; family JACQTT01; genus JACQTT01. The sequence goes on from JACQTT010000064.1 coordinate 1,325, forward strand.
AGCCAGGCGAGACAGATTACAGGCCAGGGCGAACCCTAATTTCGGGTCCCTTTCTAGCATTGGCTTCAGCATCTGAGTATCCAGGGCGACAATTTCAACGTTGCCCAGGGCCCTAACCCCTGCTTCTTCTTGTCCCAGGCCAACCAGGGGGCCTATGTTAAAGACAGCGCCGGGCTTTTCCAGATGTAAAACATGTAATATTTCGCCCTTTTTTCTTGATACTGCCACCACTCCATTGAACAGGACGAAGGCATCGTGGAAGGCATCGGGACAATGGCAGACGATCTCTTCATCTTTGAATCCTTTGAACCGAACTGCCGGGATCAACTTGGCGAGCTGACCAGGCTCCAAATGCTCGAAGAGAGGGAATCCGTGCAGTAGCGCTTCCAGATTCTGAGCTTCTTCCATTGCAGGGTCTCGCCTGTTCAGTACCGAAGTAATTTTCCACATCTGCGCCACCTCCGCGGCATTTACAAAGAATGTTAATCGGTGAAGAGGGTATAATTATGTCGGCTGACCGACAAATTGCTTTCGGAGGGGAAGCTACTATGAGAAAGGTATTTCAGTGGGGGTCTAAAGGGTCTAAATTGAGAGAAACAGGAACTCCGGGGGCTGTCGCCGATTATCTCCAGAGGGTCGATATCTTCAAAGACCTGACCAGAGACGAGGTGGAAACTCTGTTCCATGGCGTGATGCTAAGGGAGTGTGTCCCCGGTACTGTCTTTTTCACACCAGATGACTCTACGGAAGGGCTGTTTATTCTGAAGGGGGGTCAGGTGGATCTCTACCGACTGACCCCAGGCGGTAAGAGATTAGTGACCAGGCGTATAGGGCCTGGCACCGTGTTTGGAGAAATGGGGATTCTGGGACAGTCTATGCAAGGATGTTTCGCAGAGTCGGTGGAAGACAGCCTGGTGTGCGTGGCTACTAGAGAAGACGTCCTGCGGCTCCTCACCGAGCACCCGAAGGTGGCCTTGCGATTGTTTGAGGCCATAGGCAGGCGCTTAAAGACGCTGGAGGAACGTCTGGAGCAGGCCGCCTTCAGCCCGGTCAAGGTGAGGTTAGCGAACTTCTTGCTGGGCAATCTGGACCCGTCAACGGGGATTGTCGCTGGCTTCACCCATGAGGAGATCGGGGATACTATAGGAGCCCTACGCCAGACGGTTACGGAGGCGCTAAGGGGGATGCAGGACGAGGGTCTGGTGGAGGTTAGCCATAAACGAATACGAGTAACGAATAGCAAAGGTCTTGAGGAGATTGCACAAGCGGAAGGCATCTGACTCGCAATAGAGAAGCTTTATTGCGGAGGCCAGTCCAATAAACACACTTTACAAAGCAATGTGATGCCCACAGGGTGTTCTAACAATGAAATCTAAAGCACTCGACCTACATCTAACATATAGTAATCTCATCTGAAGCACTCCATTGTAACGTAAGGAGGCCCGGGGATCATGAATGATAGTCATAGAGAAACCTTTGAAGAGTTCCGGCAATCCTTCAACTATGGGAGCCGTACCGATCTGCTGTTCAAGTTTCTGGGGTCTAGAAATCTTACCGACCAGGATGCCGCCGAGTTCTTCCGAGGTCTCCTGGAAAAGCTGGGCGCCGCCTTCGACTCCCGCGAATACGGGGCGCTCCTGGACTATGTCTTCCAGTGGCAGGTTAGGACCTACACACCCACCGAAGGTGCGCCGCCGCCCCCGTTTCGATACGACGAGACGCCCTGGACGCCGTTGCGCAAGCCGCTATCTCAGTCTCGCATAGCACTGGTGTCGGCTGCTGGTTTGTTTGTAGATGGGGAAGACCCCTTGGGCCCCGACGGTCCTACCCAGGAGCAGGCGGTGCCCCGCATTCAGGAGTTCCTGAGGATGGCGCCAATTCTCTCCACGATTCCCCGTGACGCCGACCGCAGATGCCTCAAAGTTAGGCACCCCGGCTATGACATCCGGGCGGCACTTCTGGATCATAACGTGGTTTTCCCCATAGATCGTCTAAAAGAGCTTCAGTCTGAGGGTGAGATCGGGGAGCTTGCAGAGGAACATTACTCTTTCGTGGGAGCCTCTTCTCAAAAACGTCTCCTGGCTGAAGCGGCACCTCAATGGGCGACGCTCCTGAAATCCAAAGATGTGGATGCGATCCTTCTGGTGGCGGCCTGACCGGTGTGCCACGTGTCCGTAGGGCACACTGCACGGGTGATCGAGGGTGCCGGCATCTCCACCGTCTGTATATACATCCGGGCATTCCGCCACCAGGCGCAGGCGCTCAAGCCGCCTCGCACCCTCATCACTCCCCACTTGCTGGGCAGGACGGTGGGCAGCCCCGACGATATAATGCGGCAGCGTGGTGTAACACGAGCGGCTCTGCGCTTGCTGGAGACCGCCTCCAAACCAGGCACTATTGCTGAGTTCGCTCCAGCGCTTCGCTAGAAAGGAGGACCCATGCCGCGCAGAAGTATGAGGATGTTTGAAGCGGTGCCCTCCAAGGGCCAAAATATCGATATTACTCAGGTGCTAGGTGGGCTCTCCGATATAGAGGTCGAAGCAATCCTGGGTATGACTGAGGACAAGTCTTATACCCGTGGCACTTGCATCTTCAATTTGGGCGAACAGCAGAGGGGGCTGTATCTTGTAAAAAGCGGCCTCGTTGAAGAGTTCAGGATTACCGAGAGCGGAAACAGATTGCCCATTGGAAGGGTTATGCCTGGACGCCTCTTTGGCCTCTCGTCTAAAGAGGGCACCTACTGTTGCTTTACCCAAGCCCTAGACGAAAGTGTGGTGGGTTTCTTGGCTTTTCCGACATTAGAAGACGTCTGTCGAAAATACCCCAGGGTAGCAGTAAACCTGGTAGAGTTACTGGCCCGGCGTCTTGGAGAATTTGAAGAGAGGTTGGAGAGCCTGGCCTTCAGCGGGCTGCGGGCCCGCGTATCATGGGCTCTGCTCGGCCTCTCCGCTACCCATGGTGCAAAGCTATCGGGTATCACCCACGAAGCCCTAGCCGAATGGGTGGCAGGCAGCAGACCCAAAGTTAGCCAGGTATTGGAGGAGCTACAGCAGGCCGGAGTGCTCCATCTCTCTCGGAGTGAGATAGAGATTCTTGATTCTGCTGGTCTGGAAGATAGGGCGAAAGAGATAGCCCTCGGCTAGAATGCCGGTCTGGCCTAGAATAAGCCTCCGCGCAAAGGAGGCAGAATTAACTCCAAGATCCTTCCCACGCTCTAAATGCCACCCCCCGCCGATGCCTCCCATGAGAAAGGGATGAGACTTCTCAGGATCACTTATGAGGCTATCCGCTGAGCGAGGATTCGCTCACCACACTGACTGCACTTCATCCCCGTAACCTTCCGGGGATCAGAAGGGTCTTCGCGGAGAGATACCTGATGAGTCAAGGGGTGTGCACAACCTGTGCTCTTTTCCTGCGATTGCATCTTTTTGCGCTCTGCGTCACCTTTACCAAACAGCTTCATTGCTTTACCTCCTCTAATGCTGTCGTTATGCACTCTCGGTTCGACCACGACACTGCCTACCATCGGCCTTAAAAAGTAACCCTGAAATCCTTAGAATACCCCTCGCCTTGGATTCCAGCACTCCCTGAGACTGGACCCTTCAAGGGTGAAGAGTGTAACATAGCTCCCTTTTCTCCGCAAAAACTCCGTACAGGCTAGCCTTGCTAGGGTTGAAGGGTTCAAGCAACCTTCTCAATCACAGTTTGTGTGACAACCCGAGTTGCTCTCACTACGTCACCGGCCACGCCAGGGTTGTCAACATCTACAAGGTAACCACACTGTAGGCAAAGCAAGTACCAGCTAAAGAGATCCTTGTTCAACGACAGGTCACCTTGCAGGCACCGTGGACAGGCTTTAAACCACATCATAATCTCACCAGCCTAGAATGATTTCTCTATTACCTTTCATCCCTCCTTATCTCTAAGATTGCCTTAATCCCCGGCATGTTAATGCCTTGATCTTCCAGTTCGGCTATGTGTCTGATGGTCTGAATCTCGTGGTCAGCGTAAAGTCGCTGCCTCCCATTCGTTCTGCTGGGTTGCACAAGTCCCCCCTCTTCATACCGGCGTATGCGATGGGCCTCTATACCTGTAAGCCTGACCACTACACCCATGGTATATACTCCTAATGAATGGCGGGGGTTATTTCTACCGATCAAAAGTCCCTCCTCTCTATAATAAAGTTAATCTAACCGTTACTATTGCTCTCATCATTTATAACATACATTAACACTGGTGTCAAGTTTACTCTCAGCAAACCATAATAATCTGATGACAGGGATTCACTTCTTTAGCATCTGTAGTTAACGTCGTGGTCAATGTTGCAGATACAAGACGTAGATAGTAAGCCTATGATCTTGCTACACAGCCAGGTATTGAAGTGGCTCTCTCTTGGCCTCCTTTACCGTCTCGCTACAAGCCCTGTAACCCCTGCTCTTGACTATCTGAGGGTAAACTATACAATTAGCCTTGTTTTCTTATCCTTCTGATTCAAGGGACCAAACCTCATGCGCATAACCTCCACAATCTGGCGTCGTTGGAAACTCATGCTTCAGGTCGTTGCCAATTTTCAGGGGAGAGTCTTCTTCACCCTTTTCTACTTTATCTTCGTTACCCCTCTAGCCTTGGCACTAAAAGCCTTAAGCGATCCCCTGCGATTAAAGAGAAGGTCTTCTTCCTACTGGCTTCCCAGTAAAGAGAGCGAAGACCCCTCTCGAGAGGCTCGGAGGCAGTATTGATCAACATCCTGGGCATCTCCTGCTTTTACCACGATGCCGCCGCTGCCTTGTTGCAGGATGGGAAGATCGTAGCAGCCGCCGAGGAGGAGCGTTTCAGCCGTAAGAAGCACGATTCTGGGTTTCCCCAATACGCCATTGACTTCTGCATCCGCAAAGGCGGGATAAGGCTTGAGGACCTAGACTACGTTATCTTTTACGACAAGCCCTTTCTAAAGTTTGAACGAATCCTGATGAGTAGCCTCCAAGGTTACCCCAGAGCATGGGGCGTCTTTCGGGAGGGGATGACCGCGTGGCTCCTGGATCGCCTCTGGGTGAAAGGAATAATCCGGGATAAGGTGCGAATAAAGCCAGAGAATGTTTTGTTTACTACTCATCACATGTCCCATGCTGCAAGCTCATTCTTCTGTTCTCCCTTTGAAGAAGCGGCCATCCTTACGGCTGACGGCGTTGGGGAATGGGCTACCGCCACCCTGGGAGTGGCCAAGGACACCCATATCACTCTAAGAAAAGAGCTTCACTTCCCCCACTCCATCGGCCTATTTTACAGCGCTTTTACCGCCTTCTTGGGTTTTGAGGTAAATGAGGGTGAGTACAAAGTCA
>JACQTT010000065.1 GCA_016210665.1 Chloroflexota bacterium
CCCTTCAGCAATGGGAGCGGGTCTATAACAACATCCGTCCTCACCAGGCTCTGGGCTATCTCACTCCCATCCAGTTCCTCTCTAAAAGACAAATCCAAAAAGAGGAGGCAAAGTGTCACTAATCTACTGGACGAGTACAAACCCTTGACATGGGAAGGCAACTGTGATAGTTTTCACACGTTTATTTACTCCTTTTGACACGATGGTAGGTTTTCTGCGAAGCTAAATTACCATTAGGAGCAGGGACTGAAATGGATCCTGCCGTTATCACGAACCCATTATGGACAGACATAGGCAATCTTCTCAAGCTTCTATGGGTGTTCCTTTTTTTCGTTATCGTATTTGCGGCAAATCTACTCTTGGGACACGTTCTGATCCCAACGCTAGTCGCTACCAGACATCTGCCGGAGCGAGTGGCAAAGCTGCGCCCAATGTTTTATGGCGTGTCTATTTTGGCCTTGGCAGTCGTGGCGTTCATTATTGTCAGAATCGCTGACATGGCTCATGTTCTTAAGGATTTCTATCCCAGGTGGTTTCTATAAAGAAAGGATTTCAAGGAGAGTAACGGAGCGTATAGCCTTAAACTAGGGTGAATGTCGCAAGCAGTATTCTCGTAATAGATTCGTAGGGACGGCTGAGGTTGAATCGAATTACCGCCATCTTAAGAAACAAAAGGATGCTCAAGATCCTGATTCCTGTGATTGGTCTTGGGGGTCTGGCTGCTACCGCCGTCGTCGTGCTTATAGTGGTATTTGTCCTTCGCGCCTGGTGGGGCTTACCGTTGCCTATCTTGGGGTATGGTGAGGGACCAGACCAACCTATAGCCTTTCCCCACACAGTCCACGTAGAGCAGATAGGATTGGATTGTACCTTCTGCCACCGCAACGTCACCAAGGGAGCAACGGCAGGGATTCCTCCGGTGCAGCAGTGCATGTTCTGTCACATCATAGCAGGCGATGGCAAGCCCGAGGTTGAAAAACTTCGCACTGCCTTTGCGAATGAACAGCCCATAGATTGGGTTCGTGTTCACCGGCTTCCTGATCATGTGCGCTTTATCCATGAGGCCCATATTAGCTTCTTCTCGCAAAAGAACAATATAGAACCTTCAGCCGTCTGTTCTACATGCCACGGAGATGTGGGAGGTATGACAAAGGTGAAGCAGGTGCGGTCTCTGAAGATGGGCGATTGTGTGAACTGCCATCGGGATTATGACGCACCAACGGATTGTCTCACGTGCCATTACTAAGGAGTTGAGGCTTTACATGGCTTTAAGTAGGCGAAAGTTTCTAGTGCTGGCAGGGGGATCTGCTCTCGGAGCAGTCATCTTCGAGGCATGCGGCGTTCCTTCAAGAGAGCTCTTGGTCGAGAGCCCTATCGAGATGCCAGAGGATGCAGTTACGGGGCTGGACAACTGGTACGCCACTTTGTGCCGGCAATGCTCTACTAGTGAGGGCGTTATTGTAAGAGTAATAGAGGGTCGTGCTAAGAAAGTGGAGGGCAACCCGGATTATCCTATCAACTTGGGCAAGCATAGCGCCTGTTGCGAGGCCGGACTCCAGGCTCTTTACCACCCAGATCGCTTACGAGGCCCCATGCGTCGTGTAGGCGAGCGGGGTTCTGGAGAGTTCCAGGAGATAAGCTGGGAGGAGGCTTTAGACGAGTTGGTGGCCGAGTTGAAGAAGTACCGCGGGAGTGATGCAGACACCGTGGTGTTAGCTACCGACCCGCTACGGGGCCACTTGGGTATGGTTGCAAAGAGATTTGCCGATGCCTATGGAGCCAGGGCGATGGCCCTGGAACCTGTAGAGCAGAGTGTGCTAAGAGGGGCGGTCAAGGTAGTCTATGGCCAGGAGCAGCTCCCAGACTTCGATATCGAGAACGCCAACCATATTCTATCCTTTGGCGCCGATTTCCTGAGCACCTGGCTCTCCCCTGTGCGCTTTGCCGTCAAATATGGGCAGTTCCGAGGTAAGCGGCCTCGTGGCACCTTTGTTCAGATCGAGTCTCGTTTTTCTGCCACCGCTGCCAACGCCGACGAGTGGGTGTTTATCAAACCGGGCTATGAGGGGATACTGGCCTTGAGTATCGCCCAGGTGATAATCTCGGAGAGATTGTGGGACGCCAAGGCTCCTCCTGCCATGACTGGCGGAGCATGGGCGCAGTCGGTTCAATCGTATTCTCCCGAGAACGTGGCGAAAGACGTAGGCATCGCGCCAGAGCGTATTCGAGAGCTGGCTCGAGAGTTCGCCCGCCGAAAGCCTAGCCTAGCCCTTGGCGGAGATTTGCCTGCTGCCCATACTAATGGATCGTCCAATTTGTCTGCTATATATGCCTTGAACTATCTGGTAGGTTCTGTCGGCAATAAAGGTGGGATTATTTTTAATCCCGAACCCCCTTTGCCCGAACTCCCTATAGGCGGAGGCGAGACTTACAAGCAATGGCATGACATGGCGGATAGGCTCCGCTCGGGGCGGCCCAAACCAGTGAACCTTCTCCTGGTTAGAGGGATCAATCCCGTTCATAGCCTCGCCAACCTTGACTTCAAGGATGCCCTGAACCAGGTTGGCAAGGTTGTCAGCTTCTCCAGCTTTATGGACGATACTACCGCCATGGCTGACCTGGTCCTGCCAGAGCACGTTTATCTGGAAGACTGGGGTGATGACTTACCAAATCCGGGTCCTGGTTATCGGTTGGTGGGGATACAACAGCCTATCGTAAGGCCGCTCTATAATACGCGGAGCTTTGGCGATATCCTTCTTACCCTGGCTCAAGAGCTAGGTATGGAGCGGCAGCTACCGTGGGGCTCCTTCAAAGAGGTGCTGGAAGACGGAGCAGAGAAGCTCTTTGACATGGGTAAGGGGTCAGTAAAAGCCCCTGGGTTTAAGGCCTTCTGGAGTGGTGTCCTTCAGCGAGGTGGCTGGTGGGATGTAGAAGCCAAGTCAACGGCTGTAGCACCCGTCTCTCCACAGCTACCGGAAAAGGTCGAAAAACCATCCTTTGCGGGATCGGACGGGGAGTATCCTTTCCATCTTCTACCATTTCAGCACCCTACTTTGACCGATGGCCGAGGAGCTCACCTGCCGTGGCTTCAGGCTACCCCTGACCCTCTCACCAGCACCGTCTGGCATACCTGGATAGAGATAAATACCGTCAAAGCGGAAGAGATGGGTATCAAGGAGGGTGATGTAATAGCTGTCGAGTCACCCCATGGCACCATAGAGGCCTTAGCCTACCCCAGCCGTGCCGTCTCTCCAGAGGTGGTGTGCATACCCATAGGACAGGGCCACACCTATTTTGGCCGCTATGCCGAGAGACGAGGATCCAACGTCTTTGCTATACTTGCGCCGGAAAAGAACGATAAGGAGACTGGCGCTTTGGCCTGGGCTGCAACCAAGGTCCGGTTGACAAAGACGGGGCGCTGGGCAAGACTTTCTAAGTTCGAGGGTGAAGGCTCGCCGGGCATTCAAACTGAGGAAAGAGACGTAGTTCAGATAACCCGGACCGAGAGCTAACGTAAAGAACAGGAGCGCTAGGCATGGCACAACAGAGTGAACACAAGTGGGGCATGGTAATTGACCTCGACAAATGTATCGGCTGCCAGGCTTGTGTAATAGCCTGCCAGGCGGAGAACAACGTTCCCTTGAACACAGAGGAGATATTTAATCAGAAAAGAGCTATCGAGTGGATTCGCGTTGAGCGTTATTGGGAAGGGGAGTTTCCTAACGTCAAGGCCCGCTTTTTACCTGTGCTCTGTCAGCACTGTGAAAATGCTCCTTGTGAGCCGGTATGTCCTGTTTATGCTACCTATCATAACCAGGAGGGGCTGAATGTGCAGGTATATAACAGGTGCGTAGGCACTCGATACTGTCAGAACAACTGCCCTTATCATGTTCGTTTCTTCAACTATTGGACACCGCAATGGCCGGAGTCCCTGCGAAATCAGCTAAACCCGGACGTTACGGTACGCAGCCGAGGCATCATGGAGAAGTGCACCTTTTGCATCCAGAGGATACGTCGCACTACTCGTAACGCGAAGAGGGAGGGACGAAAGTTGGAGGACGGTCTGCTCCAGCCGGCCTGCGCCCAGGCCTGTCCTACCAGTACGCTGACGTTTGGCGACCTGAACGATCCGGATAGCAAAGTCTCTCAACTAGCCAAGAATTCTCGGAACTACAAGCTCCTGGAGAAGCTAGGAACAGATCCCAACGTAATCTATTTGAAAAAGGTAGATCCCAAGGCAGCAGAGGAGCTACATGCATAACGGTCATAACGGTGAAGCTCTTGCGGCAAGTCCTGAAGAAGTAACCCAGGATATTCTCAGGAAGCACAGGGAGTTTACACCCAGGTTTAAGGCCCTGGTAGCAGTGCTAGCAGTCTTGTTCCTTCTGGGTGTGGTAGGATTCATCATTCGCCTGCAAGATGGCTTCGAGCACCGAGTGAAATGGGGATATTACGCCGCCGTCGTTGTGTATCTGCTCACCACAGCCCAGGCTGCTCCTATGGTTGCCATAGCACCGCGACTTGCTAAGGCCAACTGGCGCAGGCCAGTGTCCCGGGCGGCTGAGATGTTTGGTGTCGTTGGCCTGTTCAATCTATTACTCTTCATTCCTCTGCTATTCCTATTGCCATCTACCGAGGGTCGTCGTACCATCTGGTTCGATGGCCCCTCAATGAGCCCCCACATATGGGATACCCTTGCCATGGTTTTCCTGGTTCTATGCGGCCTGGCAATGCTATGGGCGGGGTCCCTTCCGGATATGGCTGCCGCTAGAGACCACTCCTCAGGAAGGAGACAGGGTCTATTCGCCAAGCTCGCCATGGGTTGGCGAGGGACAGATTTACAGTGGTTCTTGATCAGACATAGAATAGGGGCCCTCGCCTCGCTATATTTCATGTTCCTTGTCTTCACCCACTTTCTCATAGCCTCGGACTTCGTTCTTGGTCTGGTGCCAGGCTGGAAAGACTCCATCTTCCCTGCCTTTCAGGCCCTTAGCGCACTCCAGTCAAGTATAGCGACCATGCTAGTAACTATGTTCGTCCTGCGTAAGTGGTGCGGCTATGAGAGATACATAGGTCTGGAGCAGTTCTGGGCTCTCAGCAAGCTCCTCCTGGCAACCTCCCTGCTCTGGTTCTACTTCTGGTGGTCGGGCTTCATCATCTTCTGGTACGGACGCCAACCCGTAGAGCAGAACGTTATAAGCCTGATCATCTCTGGGCCATATCTTCCGATCTTCTTTACCACATTTATCCTCAACTTCATCATACCGTTGGTCCTACTCATATGGAACGCAGTGAGAAGGAGCATCCTGGGGCCTACGGTGGTAGGCTGTTCAATCCTGGTAGGCACATTCTTCGACCGCATTCGCCTGTACGTCTCTGCCTTCTCGATTGAGGATGTGACGGCTCACGCCCTTACAGTGGTGCCGCCAGCTCACACTCCCGATATAGCAGATATTCTCATAATAATCGGCGCACTATCAGGCGCGGGACTATCTTATGCTCTGGCAACCAAAGTATTTCCCGTGGTAAATATTTGGGAGATAAAGGAGTATATGCTGCTTCGGGTACAGGCCGCTTTCCATCGCATGGAGGTAACGATACTTGCAAAGCCGGAGTAGGCTGAAGCTCTGGATCAGATAGGAAGATAAGATGCAACAACGAGTATCCCTTGAAGACCGTCAAATCAATCGCGACCTTTTGAGGGGTGTTTTGGAGCACCCTCTGTGGTGGTTTGCGTTGGTGGGATTCGTCGGCCTTGTGCTTCTGGCAGGGGTCATCTCTACTGGCTATATGATCACTAAAGGCATCGGCGTGACCGGACTCAACCGCCCTGTGATGTGGGGCTTCTTCATCACCAACTTCGTTTTCTGGGTGGGTATCAGCCACGCAGGAGTCATGATCTCTGCCATTCTTAGGCTAACCCAGGCCGAGTGGCGCCGCCCGGTGACTCGTGCCGCCGAGGTTCTCACGGTCTTCGCCCTTATGACCGCAGCGTTACACCCTGTCATTCACACAGGCAGGCCATGGCGTTTACTTTACTGGGCTTTCCCTTACGATTTTTCCAGGGGTATATTCGTCAACGTTCGCTCCCCTCTGATCTGGGACCCCTCTGCCATCTTTACATATCTCACAGGGAGCAGCCTCTTCGTCTTTGTAGCCCTGCTCCCAGACCTGGCTGTACTTAGGGATAGAACAACGGGAATAGTGCACCATGTATATTCCGTTCTCTGTCTCGGCTGGCGGGGAACCCCCAAGCAATGGAAGCTACAGACGGTGGCGGGCATACTCCTGTCAGCCCTCATTCTCCCCGTTTTCGTGTCGGTTCACAGCATAGTGTCCTGGGATTTTGCCGTGGCCACATCCGTAGAAGCCTGGCATTCAACCATATTTGCCCCCTACTTTGTCATTGGGGCGGTCCACTCTGGCGTCTCGGCTGTGGTAACGATGATGGCCCTGATGCGGTGGCTCTGGAAGTGGGACAAATACATACGTCCCGAACACTTCGATGCCTTGGGGCGATTGCTTATCGTGGTAAGTACCACCTGGTTCTTCTTTTTCTTCTTGGAGGTCCTCTTCGGCATTTACGGCCAGGAGTCCCCGGAGATAGCTCTGAGGGAGATGCAGATATTCCAATGGCCCTGGTCTATGCTCTTCATTATCTTCCTACTTACAGCCTACTTTATCCCTGTCCCTCTCTGGTTGTTTCCTAAGGTTAGAAGGAGCATCACCCTAATGTTCTGGACCTCTATACTGGTAAATATAGGTATGTGGCTAGAAAGATTCCTGATCATCGTCCCGGGTCTCGCTAGAAAACAGCCCCTCACCTTTAGCTGGGGAACCTATCACCCCAGCATTATCGAAATTTTAATAGTCGCGGCCTCCTTTGCCCTCGTCGCCTTCCTTTTGCTCATCTTCTCCAAGGTATTCCCCTTGATACCCCTCTTTGAGCAGAAGGAGGGGCAGCTTTTTGCCAAGGAGTTGCGGGTAGGCCGTAAGAAAGTTCCCGCAGTAATCAGAGAGGAGTGATGTAATATGGCTAGAAGAAGTATTCTAGGCTTGTTTTCTGACCCAGACACCACGGCCAACGCTATGGATGCCCTCAGAGGCGCTGGCTATAAGGACTGGGAATTGGATATTTTGAGCGGTGCTCCTTATCCAGAGGGGACATTCGGAGAGCACATGCCTTCTCACCACCTTTTCAAATTTCCCCTGATAGGAGCGGCCTGCGGCTTGGCTGTAGCGATTCTGCTGACGGCGGGGACACAGTTGGCCTATCCCGTTGTGACTGGCGGGAAACCTATCTTGGCCATCCCGGCCATGGCTATTATCTGCTACGAGGGTACAATGCTTGGGGCCATTCTGTTTACCGTCTTTGGCATTATCTTCGAGTCACGCCTGCCTAGGCCGAGGGTAGGGATTTACGACAAGAGGATAACCGAAGGCTACATCGGCATAGTGGTTACCTCTGACGAAACCCGAGTTGTGCAGGCAGAGAAGACCCTGAAGATGGCAGGTGCCATAGAGATAAAAAGCGGAGCATGAGAAAGCAACGAGAAGGCCACCTTTCTGGTTTAGTTCGGCGGATAGCGCCCAAAGGCACCCTGGCCTTGTTGGCTGGAGGGGTGCTGTTAGTTTCCCTTGCCAGCGGGTGTGTGACAAGATCCGGAAACTATGCTGTGGAAGTCTTCACAGAGATGCATTACCAGCCCTCCTATCGCTCCCAGGAGGTACCGCGTCTGCTTCCTCCACCTGACTCGGTGCCGGTGTCGGGCAAAGAGATCGCCTATGATTTTGGCGAATATAAGACGCTCACGGTTCCTAAGACGATTGAGCAGACGTATAACCGCGAGAGCGCATCAAAGCTATACGCGGTTAACTGCTCGATGTGCCATGGAACAGGGGGCAAGGGCGATGGCACTATGAAGGAGTTTCTTGCCAGCCTGCCTCCAGCCGATCTTACCGCTCAGGCGACGCAGGGAAGCGCAAAGGGTGAGGTTTTTGGGTTCATCAGCCACGGTGGAAGAATAGGCTTCGTCTTTGCTCAACAGGGCACAAAATCGCCGTCTCCCATGCCTACTTTCAATAAGCTGCTGACCGAAGAGGAGCGCTGGAGGCTGGCTCTATACGTGCTCCGTGACCTGAAGGGTCCTTAGGGCTGTCTGCCTCCTAAGCCTTAATAAGGGTGGTGGATACCGGTGTGGTTTATTCGAAGCGTTCCCTCTGACCTCAAAATCATGGCCGCGTTTATAAGGATATTAGCTTTTCTCAGCCTTGCCCTTATCGCCATAAGCTGTCTTGCCGAGAGTCAACCCTACTCCCTGGAAG
>JACQTT010000063.1 GCA_016210665.1 Chloroflexota bacterium
GGAAACTTCTGTTCGGCCAAACCGAAGTCGCTAGCTCGATGCACTACAAAGGGGTCTATCTCCTCAAAGGTGCCGTCGTCTAACAGCAGAGAAATACGCTCTCGAGCGGTAAGCTTTCCTTTGGCGTGCTGTTGCTCTATGCGGGCCTGGCCTCCTCCTAGGCGTGCCTGCTCCCGTTTCTGCTGGAGCTCTTCTCTCTTATCCTTAGCCTTTCTCTGTATGGCAGTGTCTGGTTTCTGCATTATCGCGGCCTCATAAGTTGATAGGTCACTAAGCTTTAGCCAACGTAATGCTAGCAGGTTGTCCAAAAGAGCGCAAGCAGGTTTCTAAGGACATGTAAATCCATGCTACAATAATTTTGTTATCTACATGTTTTGTGTGTGAAACGCGACTAGATGGGACATAGTGAGCTTTAAACCCTCTAATCCTATGCTGAGTACAACCTCCATCGGCGGAAGGCAGTTTCGATGGGGAGAGCGTACCTATGTGATGGGAGTTATTAACGTGACCCCCGACTCCTTTTCCGGCGATGGGCTTGGATACGAGGTTGATGCTGCTATTGAACAGGCCCTTCGGTTTGAGGCAGAGGGGGCCGACATTTTAGACGTGGGAGGGGAATCCACCCGCCCCCCAGGACGCATATATGGCAAAGGGGCCACCCATCTATCGGAGGAGGAGGAGTTGCGACGGGTAATCCCAACGATAGAGCGTATCACGAAAGAGGCAAAGATACCCGTAAGCATAGACACTTATAAGGCTAGCGTAGCCCTGCGAGCCCTAGAGGCCGGTGCGGCCATGGTTAATGACGTGTGGGCACTCCAGGCTGATCCATTCATGGCCGAAGTGGTAGCCAATGCAAAGGTGGCAGTTGTCTTGATGCACAACCAACCGGGTACCAGATATGAAAACCTGATACCGAACGTTATCTCAGGGTTAGATGAGCGAATGAAAACGGCCCTCAAAGCGGGGATTCCAGAGAAAAACATAATCCTTGATCCAGGCATCGGCTTTGGCAAGAACCCTGGGCAGAATGTGGAGATCCTCCAGCGATTTGATGCGTTGAAGGTGCTGGGGAGACCCCTGCTGGTAGGCACCTCTCGAAAGTCCGTCATCGGCGAGGTGCTGGGACTTCCCGTTGACCAGAGATTAGAGGGCACTGCCGCTACGATAGCTCTGGCTATCGCCAAAGGCGTTGATATGGTTCGCGTCCATGATGTAAGAGAAATAGTAAGAGTGGTCCGTATGAGCGATGCCATTGTAAGAGGTTGGAATCCCTCCCGATGAGCGAAGAGGTTTACTTGGGCTTAGGGTCCAACCTCGGAGACCGGGCTGACAACATCCACAAGGCTCTCTCGCTACTTCAAGGGAAGACTCAGCTTAAAGCAGTGTCGTCTCTATACGAGACCGCTCCTATGTACTTTCCATCTCAGCCACATTTCCTGAATGCTGTATGCTGCGTATTTACAGACATGCAGCCTTTTGAGCTTTTCACTTTCATTAAGGGCGTAGAGTTAAGTCTGGGCCGGAGACCTACCCTACCGAAGGGCCCACGGATTATAGACATAGACGTATTGCTTTACGGCAGCTTAGCCCTCGATACTCCCTTGTTAACTATTCCCCACCCTGCTATGACTGAGCGAGCCTTTGTTTTGGTGCCTCTGGTTGAGATAGCGCCTGAAGTTGTACATCCTGTATTGAAAATCACCGCCGCAGAGCTTTTGAAGATGGTCGAGGGGAAGGAGGGCGTGAGACTCTGGCTTCCTTCTCGTAAGAGCGGCTCGCAAGATGCCTGGTCTGCATTAGCTCATGGTTCGACGGGCCCACCATGAGCGGACAAAAAGCTTACCACTAGCAGCGTGCTGAATCCCGACTGGTCGGGACGACCATCCCCCTAACCCCCTTCCTGACGGCTTTGCATCTTAAATCCCATTTTGGCGTCTATATTGATTCAAGTCAATGACTTTTGATTCAGGTGATGGTAATGCAAAAACTGGCTCGATACCGAGTTCATAGATAGACCCAACCAGGACGCAGAGATTATGACAGAGAACCTTCAACAAGACCTCGTTCACTTGGGCAGTAGGTGTCTTGGCAATCACCGAGCCGCCGAATTTAGCTTTTATCATCGAGAAGGCAGATTCCACATTAGACCGCTTGTGGTAGTGCTCCAAGAAAGAAGCCTGGTTGAAATTGTAGTAGTGCCACATCCTGTTCCACAGACCATCAACTTTGCGCTTGGGGTCTTTACCTACGGAATTATCTTTGAAGGGTATAAACGCAATTCCGCCTACGGCTTCAACTGCTCGAAGATTGCTCCTGCTAGAGTAGGCTTTATCGCCAGAGATTTCCTTCACAGTGAAATTCTTGGCAGTCTGGGTCACGAGGTTTGGCAGTTGGCTAGTGTCGGCAGATTCCGTAGCAGTAGCTTCCACGGCAGTTACGACATGGGTTTTGACACCCACCGCGATATGGCACTTAACCCAGGTCTGGCGTATCCGTTCCTTGCCCCATTTGTGGTCGTACCATCGGGCATAGGTGGAAGTAGAGAATCCAGTGGAATCTACCGCAAAGTCAGTTTCAATCGCTTGAAGCGGCTTAGCAGATTCCTCAATCATGGTCTTCAAGATGGGAGTCAGGTCGGGGTTGGCAATGCAGCGATTGACGGAGTTGAAGGACGGAGCCGTGTCAACAAAGCCTTTCTGCAAAGAATCTTCAACGTCACTATTGAAACGACGTGCAGAAAAACCAGCATAAACCTTGCACGCCGAGGTGTAAATCATATCTGCCAACGGGAGGCGGGGGCGACCACGCTTGTAGGACGGTTGCTCAACGCTAGAGCACAAGTCAGCCAACAGGCGCATGAATATGGGCTTCTCGGAAGTTTGCGCCGCATTGTATGCATGCCAGTCTTGGGGGTAGGTAGGACGAGGGGCTACTTGCGAAGGGACGGTCGGGGGGGTATCATTAGGGTAAATCATAGTGGAGATAGTACCTCCTCTGTGGTTAGGGGGCGGCTGGTGCTTCAACACCGCCGCTCCCGTATTAGCTCTATTCTCGCACATTTCGGCGAAAAAGTCAAGCTGAAAGGCGTCTTTTCGCAACCAGTTTCTAGCGAGTTTTGGAGGCTTTCGGCTAAAAGAGCTACGACTACCCACAATATCGTTACACCTACCTACCATGTGACTGTATCCGTTATGCGGTTTGGTAAAAAGGCGCCTGGCTGGGACTCGAACCCAGAGCCGCTCACTCTGTGACTGGCAAGTTCTATCCGATTGAGTTACGGGGGCATTAAGCACAACGGCGTCGGTCGTTACCCGAACCCGAAGCAATGTCAAGGGGATTATAATAAATTTATTATATCATATGGGCTATAGACAATATAGGAAATTTGTGATAATATGGGATCAGAGTTCACATTTTATGACTACATCGATGATACTGGGTCAAATACGATTCATTCTTGGCTAAATAGCATAGACATAAGAGCTAAGGAAAAACTCAACAAACGGTTGTTGTACTTAGAAGGCACATCGCACGGTAATTGGAAGCGCCCTCTTGTGGATACGCTCACAGACGATTGCGCAGGGCTATTTGAGGTCCGCGCTAGACTGCAAGGTCAGCAATACCGCATATTAGGTAGCCACAGCATAGGACAAAAGACACCTACTCTTCTGTATGCATTCATCAAGAAAGGCGATAGAGTTCCAGCAGATGCGTGTCAAGAGGCGTTTCGGCGAGAGGCAGAAATAAGTTCTAGCATCAATAAGCATAGGGTGGTACATAACTATGAATAAATACCAGCAGCTATGGAAAAGCCTTGAGAACCAAGAATATCGGCGTGCATTTACTAATGACATAGGAACAGGTCTTGCCTTTCAAATTAGATTGCTGCGTGAGCAAAATGAGTGGTCACAAGAAGAGTTGGCACAGAAGATAACCAAGCGTCAGGAAACAATCTCACAGTGGGAAAACCCTGACTATGGGCGTTACACTCTGAACACACTGAAAGAACTTGCAACTGCCTTTGATGTTGCTCTCATAGTGAAGTTTGCTCCATTCAGTGAACTCGTGGATTGGACAGGTACTCTGACACCACAACGCCTTGCGCCACCAAGTTTTGACAAAGAACGTCGTGCAGTAACAATGCAACCACTGTTAGCTCAGGCAAGGAGCACGGTGGAGCCCGAACTTGCTGAAACTGTCGCCAAAACTACATACAAGATGCCACTGTTGCCTCCTAGTAGTCATGCGGGAATACTCTATAACGAAGATGTCGCAACCCGTGGAGCAGGTAAACGGAAGGAGTTGGAATTTGCTCACGCTGCCTAAGCCTATTCAACAGCAGATAGCGAAGGAATTCCTGTTCGTCGCCAACAAGATTGAAGAAACTCCCGATTTATCAACCAAACTCTACTTCTTTAGTGGATTTTTTGGGGAGACTAATCGGGTAATGAATCAGCATTGGAGTCCTGACTTGGCCTTGCTACATCTAGTCCTACAGGCAACCCACCACAGTATAAATTCAAGAGTAGGCACTATTCTTTCCCAAACGGAAAGAGTAGTGCAAATTCCAGAAGGACTCCAATTAGCTTTGACAGAAGTATCACGTCATCTAGCCGATGTTTTCCAGAGTGAGAAGATTGACGGCACGGCATTACTCCATATACTTGCCCGCATGGCTGAATTAGGCTACGTAACAACAGGCAACGGATACTATTTGTACATAAAGGGACAGATCAAAATTTAGCCCATCTGGTAGCTGCTGCTTGCCTAGCCATTCTTTTGCGCTACTCTGGTGTCAATTTGGTAACACATGACTTTCCGCCTTTCAACTCCCCTAGTCGCCCTAATGCAACAGCTGTTCTGATAAATGTGACGATTTTTGATTCAGTATGGGGACTTTTGATTCAAGGGGCAGTTTTGATGCAAAGCCCTTCCTGACCAGGAAGAGGGAAGAATTTTGTATCCCGATAAAATCGGGACTCCTGGCAAAGGGGCTTCGCCCCTCTGCACTCCCCATTTTCATCGGCCTGCTAGGGTCGCGATCGGGGTGGCAGGAGATTGGGTATAGCACCAACTATAGGATAACTCTCGGGACACTTCTTACATTCAAGAGCACCATCTATTATCTCGGCATCATCTTCTTTAGCTACCGACAGACTCAGGGAGCCTCTGCAAACCGGGCAGGCAAGAATCTCTATGAGGTCTCGCTTCATATTAGCTTGTATCTCCGGCGTGCCTCTGTTTTGGATATTATATCGGTTCCTGCTAGCGTCCTACCAGGGCCTTCTCAAAAAGCAGCGTCAGAAGATCAGAAATTAGAAACACAAGAACGCCTAGAATCAGGATGGCATTATAGCCGGAGAAGCCTCGCGCCAGTTTTGACAACAGTGGCGTGGCTTGAGGACTCTGCGCCTCCTGTGACTGGCCAGGAGAGGAGACTTGGCGACGCTGTGACCACACCAGGTAGAACATCCAGAAGGCCAGGATCACCTTTGCTGCCAGAGTAGCCACATAAGCAATCCCAATGCTCCCTACGGTGAGCCGGTCAAAGGCCAGGATAGCCCCCGTTATGATTAGCGTGAAGATAGAGGTGTCCACCAGTCCGCGGAACTCCCGGGCTACGCGTTGATTCATCTCACTGGAGACCGGGTTGCTTCTTCCGAGAGCAGGTCGCAGCACAACAAGATAGAAGAGGCTTCCTCCTATCCAGGCTACCGCCGCCAGGCTGTGGATCCATCGGACCGCCAGGAGAAAGGCTTCGCCTATGGTCATGGCTCCTCTTGCATTAAGGACTCGGCGTTGAGCATCAGGGTCTTGATACGCTCCGCAGGCGTGTTCTTGCTCGTCAAGTAGAGGCGAAGGGCTTCCTGGGGGTTTAGTGTTTGGGACTGCAGGCTGCCAAGGCGTGTGCGGCGGCCTCGTAGCACCTCCTTGGAGACCGAGGCCAGGTAGTGGGCCTGCTCCAGTGCCCGGCGAATCTGCGCCTCGTCCAAGTGTCCCTCCAGCTCGCTGGGAATGCGAACGTTCACCCTGACGATGGCTCCCTGGATGTGGTGGCGCAGAATGGCCTTTACCACCTTTTCCGTGGGATCATCGTCTGTGGTTTGGATATCTACGGTGACGGTTAGAAACCTTCTCGCCTGCACCGGGTGGAACTGGAAGTCTGTAAGGCGTCGTCCGGCCGGCAGCGCTGGGTCAAGCTCGATGACGCAGAACCCCTTGGTATCGTTCTCTTCGCCAAAGTCTATGGCCTGGAGGCTGCCGGAGTAAACCACCATGGGGTTGCGGCCCAGGGCCTGGTGCTTGTGGATGTGGCCGAGGGCCACGTAGTCGAAGTAGGGCAGGGCTACGCTGCTGTGGAGCAGGACGTGGTCTTTGCCCAGCATCATGGACTGCTCCGAGCTGGTCTTGGCCTCGCCTATAGAGACGTGGCCGGCCAGGATCGAAGGGGTCTGGGGGTCAAGGCCCTCCGCCTGCCATCGGAGATGGTTCGTAAGGGACTCCTGAATCCTTTCGTTGACTTGCTCTGGCGAAAGGCCTCGCATATCCTCCCGGGCAAGGAAGGAGCCGCGCCTGATCCACGGAAGGGCCACAATCTGGAGTGCCCCGCTTTTGGTGCTCACCAGGTAGGTGTCCAGGCGCTCGCCTATATAGATGTTGGGCACAGAGAGGGTGGGGAATATATCCAAGGCTGAGGCCTTGCCAGAGGTGTGAGGCAGGTCGTGGTTGCCCACCAGGAGGAAGACGGGTATGCCGGCCGCCGATAGCCTGGCGATGCGTTGAGCGAAGGCTCTCTGGTGGGTCTGGCTGGGGTCGCGGCTTTTGTAGGCGTCGCCGCAGAACAGCACCAGGTCTACCTCGTTTGCCAGGGCGTACTCCACCACCTCGTCGTAGGTCTGGAGGAAGTCGGTAAGCCTGGATGACAGGCCGGTGTTCGGATCCACCCGCCCGTAGTTCTCCACCCCTATATGCACGTCGCTAAAGTGAAGGATGCGCATTACCAGTTTAGGATAGGGCATCATGGTGAAAAGGGCAACGCCTGGGGCGATGGAGAGAGAGGGTGGGCTAATTACCAGTTGAAATGCAGCTCGATAAGCCCGCCATCCAGATTGTCATCATAATCCAGGAAGAGGTCTCGGTCTTCGTCTTCCTGGCCAGCGCCCAGCGCAAAGTCATCCTGCCAGCCATCCCAGGGTAGCGAGCGTATCCACTCCAAGATCTCCGTCTTGGCAGGGCTGTCCAGCCCCTTTTCTTGGGTAAAATCCTCTAACATTTGGAGCACCTGGCGCTGGGTAAAGGCGCACCAGTTATTGCCCACACCTTGCATATAGTAGTAAACATTTGGGCCCCACGCCATCTCTTTGGCAAACTCATAAGCATGGCCAGTGGGCCGTTCAAGATACTGTATGGTAATGATGCCGATGTCCAGGCCCATGGTGACCTCCGGTGTTAAGCTGGACCTGGACCATAGCAGGAGATGTGATTTCTGTCAAGGGATTGGCCCAAGTGGTCCTAATGCCATACCTCTGCTACAATTAAAACAAAATGCTCATTAGAGGTTGCTATGCCTACAAAGAAACAAACCCAGCAAAAGAAAATAGACCGATTGACTAGCCTAATCAA
This sequence comes from Chloroflexota bacterium, assembly GCA_016210665.1. Classification (GTDB taxonomy): domain Bacteria; phylum Chloroflexota; class Dehalococcoidia; order Lucifugimonadales; family JACQTT01; genus JACQTT01. The sequence continues at coordinate 7,627 of JACQTT010000063.1, forward strand.
AAGCACAGGTGAAAACTTTTTTGGTGGGAATCTGGAGCGGGGATTCCTGTTTTGGGCAGCGCAGTTGCATTTGAATCAAGCTGAAACTTCTCCTACGATAAACGACCTTTTGGAGAATATAACTGATGGTAAGGATGACTTAGAGATAGACGAGTACTTTATCGACGACGATGCGGGCATACTTTATCTATTCCAGGCTAAATACAGGAGTTCTCCTGGTAACATACCACCCAAAGATTTATCCAATTTCTTAGATGCCCCGATACGAATCACTAACCCTCAGGCGTTAGTTAAAAACACAAATGAAAAAATCCTCCAATTTGCACCACTATTCAGAGAAAAAATCCTAGACGGTTTCGAATTACAACTTGTACACCTGAGTACATATAACACTACAATTCCCATCCAGGCACAAGCTCAAAAGTGGAGTGAAGAGCCATTAGTAATTTATGTTGCTGGCGAGGCTAAAGAGGTGCCCCATAGTGTTATCGTGAACGACTTGGACAATATTCTGAACCAATTCGATTCTGCAGTCGATCAATCGACATTGGTACTCGATTTACCACTTCTGGGAGGCAAATGGCATCCTGCCCCGGCCGGTAAGTTTGACTGTCTAATTGCAAATGTGGAAGCCGAGAAATTAGCTAGCATATTTAATCAGTACAAATACAAGATCTTTCGTCATAACCCCCGTGGACCTCTGGGGGCTGTGAAAGCAAATAAGGAAATAAGGGAAACTCTAGAAGACCCTACGAAGCGTCCCTGGTTTCATCTGTTGAATAATGGCCTATCTGCAGTATGTCACTCTTTTACAGAGCCGAAAACTGAAAAAATCGGTGTGGTTACAACTGTGCAAGATTTTCAAATAGTTAATGGATGCCAAACGACTTACAACATATGGGACTACTGGCGGCGCGGTGGAACCTTGAAAGATGTCCAGGTCATAATAAAGTTAGTGGCAGGGCCAACATTGCAATCCTTTATTAAAAAATCGAGTAATTTACAATCCCAAATGAAAGACTGGGACTTTCTCTTTGATGACCCGACTCAAATGAAGCTCCAAAAGGAATTTCAATTGTTATCGCCACCAGTGTTTTATGAATTGAGACGTGGTGAATACGCCTACATGTCTCAAAGTGATGCTCAGCGAGTAGCTATTAAGGACATAACTCAAGCTACTTGGGCTTTCTTAGGATCGCCAGGCCAAGCGAAAGATAAACTGCGGGATGTACCAAGATCCATTGCAATTAAATCAAGCCTTTACAATGAAATATTCTTCGAGGGAGTATCTGCCTCTTATTTATGGCTTCCTTGGCTTGTATACCAAAAGGTCCAAAAGGAATACCAGAATCATTATAATGATACACAAATAAGAGGAGACTATAGAGAACATGGGCGCTTACACATTTTATGGCTTATTGGGAGAAGTTTAGCAAAGGCATTGGGAAGAAAAACCTACAAAGAACTTGACATGAAGACTGCGGGTAGTCTAGCCGAGCAAATCGATGAATGGTTTCCAACCTATCATAAAATTGCGGTCGATGCCGTGGAGAAGGTAACTGAGGTTAAACAAGAAGCTGCTAGCATGAATAATCAAACATTATCGCTGCGTCAGTTGTTTCGCAGCAGTACTAATTATGCGGACTTTGAAAAGGCCCATGATAAATTCTTAAAAGAGGCTGCTAGCTTGCCTGTTCTGCAAAATGTAGCCTAATGATGGGAACTGACCCAGAGCCGCGAAATCTTTTTTGCGGACCCGCTGCGTTTTGAGAGGACCCCCCTAGATAGGGGAGCAGATTGCTATTTGCGAGAATGTTAATACTGGAAGGACTCAAAATGACAAGGCGTAGTCGTTTTCAGTCACTACCACCTATCCAACCGGCACCCTTACCTGCACCATAGTGTCCCGGTCTCAGATAGTGGGAGGCTCTGCCTATACGTTTCGGTAGGCCTCTCTACGATGGCGAATGTAGTGGATCGTAACGGTTTCATGTTCCTCGTCCACATCATAGATGACCCGGTAAACTCCTATCCTCAACCTGTAAGTCTTCTCGACCGCAGACAGCTTTAGCGACTGTCTGGGAAAGGGCATTTCGGCCAATCCCTCGATACGGTCTAATAGTCTTGAAACCACTGGGTAACTGAGCTTACGCAGGTCTCTCTCTGCCGAATGCTTGAACTCAATCCTGTAAGATACCATCGGCTCTAAGCCTGTGTTTTAAATCGCGAAAGTCAACAGTAGGTTCGCCCCGACGTTCTGCCACAACAGCAAGGTCGTGCAGGTCCTCAAGCAATCGCTTGTAGTCCTTCAGGGACAAAACCACCGCAGTCTTTCTTCCACTTTCGTTAACGATGTAACGCTGTTCCATTCTCTCCTCCTTATTCCAGGCGCTTCCTAAGCTCCCCCACCAGCGCCTCAGCCGGCACCCTTACCTGCGCCATGGTGTCCCGGTCGCGGGTGGCTACCGAAGGGCTGCTTTGGCAGGATACTCTACCTCAACAGTGGCAATAACAGGGGGATGAGCTTCCTCCAATATCTCCTCATTGTGAGCCTCAGCGGATTCTAGATAGAGCCCGATGGCCTCCTGGGCCAGAGTAAGGGTCTCCTCCAAGGTGTCCCCTTCCGTCACACAACCGGGCAAAGCGGGGACTATAGCCGTGTAACCCCCATCAGCATCTTTATACAGAACAACGGTGTAGTTAGACATCGCTCCTCCTAGAGCAACTCTCGAAGTTGTTCTTCCGTTAGATTCGCCTGTTTCAAGATAAAGTGAAGTGTTGCTGAACGCAAGGTACGGCCACCGTGTACTGGAACCACTACTTGGCCTGGACCATGGAGCCTGCGCAATATCACATGGGAACCTCTTTGACGATCAACATACCATTCTGCTCGCTCCAGCGCTCGAATCACCTCTCTCGCCCTAACTTGCGGTGCCAAGCCTGTCCTCTCTAGCTATCTTGCCCCTCCAGGCGCTTCGCTAACGCGTCTGCCAGCTCCGCTATAGGCACCCTTACCTGGGCCATGGTGTCCCGGTCTCGGATTGTGACGGCGTTGTCCTCCAGGGACTGGAAGTCTATGGTCACGCAGAAGGGGGTGCCGATCTCGTCCTGGCGGCGGTAGCGCCGGCCTATGCTCTGGGCATCGTCGTACTGCACCAGGCCCCGCAGGCGGCTCCTGAGGGTGTCGTAAACCTGCCTGGCAGTGGGCACCAGGCGCTCGTTGCGGCTCAGGGGGAGGACAGCCACCTTCACCGGGGCAATAGAGGGGTGAAGGTGCAAAACGGTGCGAATCTCCTTCTGCCCTGGGTCCGGCTCCTCGTCGTAGGCATCTATCAGAAAGGCCAGGGCGGCCCGGTCTGCGCCGCCCGAAGGCTCGATGACGTAAGGGACGACGTGCTCCTTGGTCTCCTCGTCGAAGTAGGCCAGGGGCAGGCCGCTCTCCGCCGAGTGCGCCTTCAGGTCGAAGTCGGTGCGGTTGGCGATCCCCTCCAGCTCGGCCCATCCCCAGGGAAAGCGATAATCTATATCGTAGCAGTCCTTGGCGTAGTGGGCCAGCTCGTCCTTGCCGTGGCGGCGCAGGCGCAGGTTCTCCTGACGTATCCCCAGCTTTACGTACCATTGCAGGCGCTCCTGCACCCAACGCTGGTGCCACTCCTCATCTGTCCCCGGTTTCACGAAGAACTCGATCTCCATCTGCTCGAACTCCCGGGTGCGGAAGACGAAGTTGCCTGGGGTAATCTCGTTGCGGAAGGCCTTGCCTATCTGGGCGATGCCGAAGGGGAGCTTGCGCCGTGTGGCGGTGAGGACGTTCTGAAAGTTGACGAAGATGCCCTGGGCGGTCTCTGGCCGCATGTAAACGGTGCTGGCCGTGTCCTCGACAGGCCCCAGGAAGGTCTTGAGCATGAGGTTGAAGTTGCGGGGAGGGGACAGAGTCCTCAGAGTTCTACAAACTGGACATGGCAGCCGACCGGTCATGATCAGTTCTTCTATCGGCCTGTCGGATATCTTGTAATGGGAAGTACCGAACCCCCCTTTGTCTGCCAGGCCAGTAATTTCATAAAGGACCTGCTGCGAAGGCTGGTTGTTCGGGGGGTCAACATCCGCGACTTGGCCAAGTAACCACTCGCTGCCCCGATTCACTCCGTAAACGTCCCAGGCCACCAAATGGTCAGCCCTGAATCGTCGGTGGCACCATGAACACTCGACCAGCGGGTCAACGAAGCCCTCCAGGTGGCCCGACGCCTTCCACACCCTGGGGTGCATCAGAATGGCGGCGTCCAGGCCCACCATGTCGTCCCGCTCCCACACCACGGAGCGCCACCAGGCATCCTTCACGTTGCGCTTCAACTCCACGCCCATCGGCCCGTAGTCCCACGTGCTTCCCAGGCCGCCATAGATTTCGCTGCTCTGGAAGATAAACCCCCTGCGTTTGCAAAGGGAGACGATTTTGTCCATGTCAACTTTTTCTAAACTGCGTACCAAAGCTGCCTCCGTTCTTTTTCCCTGAAAACCCTTAGCTCCAAAAGTATCAATTTCAGTCAGGAAAGGCAAGACAGATGCCCAGGCCGTTTTATAACCTACTGAACCATCCCCCGGCCCCCTTCCTTTCCTGGAAGGGGGTTAAGAGTTAAGGCTGGGGGACTTCCCCCAGACCCCCGTCAAGAGAGCTTCTGCCCCCTTGTAGCCCCCATTATTAAACGGTCTATAGTTTATACCCCTTGACAAGAACGGTTGTGCTGTTCTATTATGTTCTACAGTTAAAGGAGGAGCTATGTCAAGGGTAATCTTCCAGGAGATCCAGTGCAAGACGTTGATAAATCGTGTTCAGGGCGATTCTCTTCCCTTCAGGTGGACGATTAACCCCTACAGGGGCTGCCAGCACGCCTGTGTGTACTGTTTCGCGAGACCGACTCACGAGTACCTGGGCTACAATGCGGGACGAGACTTCGACGAGCGTATCTTTGTCAAGGTCAATGCCCCGGAGGTACTGCGTTGCGAGCTGAGAAACCCTCGTTGGCGGGGTGAGCTTATCGCCCTAGGCACTGCCTGCGACCCTTATGAGCCAGCTGAGAAAAAGTACCAGATAACCCGCAAGATCCTGGAAGCGCTAAGGGACTACCGCAACCCCATCTCC
>JACQTT010000066.1 GCA_016210665.1 Chloroflexota bacterium
ATGGACAACGGTTGCTCCCTCAAGGTCCAGGCGCCCTTCAATCCTTGCGCCCTGGATCTGGACCCCTTTCGGGTGGATCAGGCTGGCGGCCTGGGGAGAGGTGAACAGGTGCTGGAGCAGGGCTGCGCGGACTGTTCGGTCCGGGCCCCAGTTCTGCCATTGGACGGGGTCGTCTTTGGCCGGGTCCTGGGAACGGAGGTCGGCCACGTTGCCCAAGGGCAGGCTCTCCACTAGCTTTCGTTCTGCGGCGGTAAGGCCAGGCCTCAACTCTTCAGGAACCAGGTTCTCAAGGTTTTCTCTATTCATCTGTTCCTTCCCTGGCATTTCTTGCTCCGTATCAGTTGCGGCGCGCCAGGGCTCCGGGCATGGATGCACAACTCCTGGCGGTGGGTATGAAGCTGGTATAGGCCACCATTTGGAATGCCAGTCCCCGCCGCTTTCAGACATCACCAGGAACTTTCAAAACAATACCATTTCAGTGGTTGACCCGTCAAAGGAACCCGGACTATAATGAGCATGAATGGCAGAGAGTATCTTGCTACAGCCCACAGAGTATGCTCGTCTGGCAGTGGATGCGGCCCTGGACAAGCAGGCTTCGGATGTCCTTATGCTAGATGTCCGGGGGATAAGCGACTTTGCGGACTTCTTCGTTCTCCTTACGGCCGACTCGAAGCGCCAGCTAGACGCCCTCGCCGAGGAGATAGAGGCTGCCCTCAAGAGGCAGGGCGCTTCCCTCCATCATCGAGAGGGCAATCCCGATTCCGGCTGGGTTCTTCTCGACTTTGGGGACCTCATCGTCCATATCTTTGGGTCAGAGGAGCGGGAATACTACAGGCTGGAGCAGGTCTGGAGCAAGGCCCTTCAGGTGGTCAGGATTCTGTGATCCATCTCTCTACGTCCCTGGGATAGTCCTCGCTCTCCTCCTCTGAGAAGAAGAGGCCTATTTCGGTTTGAGCCGACTCCTCAGAGTCTGAGCCGTGAACTAGATTGCGCCCGATATCCAGGCCAAAGTCTCCGCGAATGGTTCCCGGCGCCGCTTTCACGGGGTCGGTCTCTCCCATAGATCTCCTAACGACCTCTACGGCGTCTTTCCCCTGAACAACCGCGGCTATCACAGGGCTGGAGGTAATAAACTCCACAAGACCCGGAAAAAACTTCTTCCCACGATGGGCCCCATAATGGCGCTCGGCCAGATCTCTGCTCACGTGTATCATCTTTAACGCCACAATCTTCAGTCCCCGGCGCTCCAGCCGAGAGAGGATGGCTCCCGCCAGCCCCCGCTGGACACCGTCGGGCTTAACAAGAACCAGCGTGCGTTGCATCATACTAGTACCTACTTTCTAAAGAAGGCGTTATCCTGGGCTGCTCATCGCGCCGTCCTCAACCTATCGAACCATCCCCCTTGGTCCCCCTTCCTTTCCGGGAAGGGGGAAGGAGGACTCTCTGGGGGACACCCCCAGTGCCCCCGCCAGAGAGGCTCTGCCCCTCTGGACTCCCCAAGTCGACGTTACCCTGATTTACGATACCAGACACTAGATGCGCCTCCATAAGTGAATTGATGTTGACTCAGGAAGCCTTAGGAGCCGAGATGCTGGGGCCACGAAGATACAGTGGCTCGAGGGTATTTACGTTATCGGTCTCCTCTCCTTGAAGGCGTTGGAAGCCGATCCGAGCCAGCACGCCTGGCCTCCTGGTAGGCGGGCGAGCATCCACAACGAGAGCACGGCCACCCAAAAGCTCCCTGATCTTGGAAGCCACCTCTGGAAGTCCCTCCCCAACAAAGATGGTTCGCTCTTTAATCGGCAGACAAAGCTCTTCCGGCGTGCAGATACCGGCAGGCGATTCCTCCTTCAAAGGGCTTGTCGCCTCGTTTCCCTTGTAAATCGCCGCCGCCACCTGGCCCCGTCCGGCACCTATAAGAGCGCACACGGGTATCCCTGTCCCGATATAAGGGAAGGCCTCCAACTCCAGGGTTCCTATTCCCACAATCGGGGCTTTTTGTGCCCAGGCCAGCGCCTTGGCTGTGGCTACTCCTACCCTCAAAGCGCTAAAGCTCCCCGGTCCCCTGGCAAGAATAATACCCTTGACGTCTCTCATACCAATTCCCTGGCGACGCAACAGGTATTCGACAGCAGGAATCAGCTCTACCGAGTGATTTCGCTCCGAACGCCACGTCAGCTCTGCCATCACCTCTCCATCTCGAGAGAGGGCTACGCCTGCGTATCGAGTGGAGGTATCAATTGATAGCTCTACTCCCACTTCGCAACACCCAGGGTCACCAGTTGTTCCTGCATAGAAGCTATCCTTTTGGCGTACCCCTGGTCTTGTGTCTCTAGTATTATCCGACGTGCCTTGTCGTCCAGGTACTCCAAGCTAACCTGCATGTGCTCTTTCGGGAAGACATCTGGAGCCTTCTCTGCCCATTCCACTATACATACGCCATCGCCCAAAAGATACTCCTCCAGCCCCAGATCCAAGATCTCTCTGACATCGTCCAGACGATACAAATCCATGTGATACACTCTAGCTCTCCCCTGGTATTCGGTGACCAGGACGAAAGTAGGGCTCCGGGCATATTCCGTGACACCTAGGCCCCAGACGATGCCCTGGGCAAGACAGGTCTTCCCCACGCCCAAACCTCCCGTCAACAGAAAGATGTCCCCCTGCTGAGCCTGGCTTCCCAGGAGATAGCCTATTCTCTGAGTCTCTTCAGGGCTGCTGCTGAGAAGCTCCAACTTAGTTAACATCTAACCAAAGTGGTTCCAACCCCTCTTTGGCACATGCTTAGCATGGCCCTCTTTATCTAAAGCTGTTACCCTACCCGGCTCCCCGGAGATGATCTCTCCTATGACCGAGACCGGGACATCTAGGGCATGGCTAGCTTTCTTCATAGTAGCATCGGGGGCCGTTAATAGGAGCTCATAGTCTTCCCCCCCTCCCAGTGCCAGGGATAGGGAGTCTGTGGGAAACGCCTCCTCCAAAAGAGGGCTCATCGGCACCTTCTCGGCGTGCACTACCCCTTCGACGCCGCTGGCCTGGCATATCTTTGAGAGGTCGTCAACCAGGCCATCGCTTATATCCATAGCCGCCAGGACCCCGATGTCCTTGAGAATCCGGGCCTGAGCAATGCGTGGCCTTGGTCGGTGATGGGCCTCCAATAGATGACTTGCAACCTCTGACCTGAAGGAGAGTCCCTGGAGAATCATCCGCAGTCCCCCAGCAGAAGAGCCCAGGCTTCCTGTGACTGCCACCTGGTCACCGGGACGGGCTGCTGAGCGAGTCATTATCCCTCCCTCAGTGGCTCCTGTGAGGGCTGCCGTTACAAAGAGGGTAGGCGATCTCACCACATCTCCCCCAACAATGGCCCCACCGTACTCTCCAGCGACGGCCAGCATGCCTCGGTACATATCCACAATTCCTTCAACAGAGGTTTCGTCGCGTAAACCTAGGGTGATGATTGAGTAGAGGGGCGTTCCCCCCATGGCAGCTATATCGCTGTAGTTGGCGGCCATAATCTTCCATCCCAGGTCTCTCCAGCCTATCCTTTCTAAGACAAAGTGAACCCCCTCGACCATGGTATCGGTGGTGAATAGCTCTGTTGAGGGGGGATTCCTCCAGGCTGCGGCGTCGTCACCTATGCCCAAGAGAAGGCGAAACCCCGCATCCCCTGCTATCTCTGCGGCGGTCTGGGACTCCTTCGCCACCAGCTTGGCCAGCAGGCTGATAAGGCCAAACTCCCCCAGTTCCTTTACCTTCATACCCCGATTATAGTTCGGGGGCGACTTGTGCTCAAGGCATTGTACTCGTCCAGTAGGTTAGTGACACTTAATTTCTTTTATTGGAGATTGCCAGCGTACTCTGAGTTAACGAAAGGTGGTATATCGCAGGGACAGACTGGAACTCAGGGAGTCATAGGTATGCTTCGATACCTGGAGGATTTGTCATTGAAGAACGTAAGGATGATGAGCAGAACAGTACCCGAGTGGATAAGGCTGAACCCGTTCGTCTTTTAAAGCATATCCCCTGTAAAACTTATGTATACTGATCATGCAATTTCCTATACCAGTCCTTAGAGGTTTGCCGAAGAGTTGCCATACTTTCGTGATCCGTATGTACTCTGTGCACCAATTGATTAAACAGATCCCTTCCAAGGTGATGAGCCTTCATGTGGCACCATTCGCAAACTGGGATAAGATTTCTCGGAGAGTTGTTGGAGTGGTTCCAGTCCGCATGGTGCATCTCTAACGCTGGATTACTACACACAAAGCATCTGCCCTTAACGGGTTTGATAGGTTTTACTTTGTAACTGTTTCTCAACGCACTATTAGACTGATATTCGTTCTCCACTTTAGCGATGTCTCTGCATTCCAGGCCGCAACTCGGACAGTCTGCTATAGATTCTGGAATCCCTGCTTCTTGCCCATTCTCTTTGCATACCCCGCATTCGCGTATAACAAAGGCCTCCTCTACCTCTATAGCAATTCCACAAAAAGCGTGCGCAAGCCTATACTCATGAAGGCACCTCGGACATCTAAGCCAAACCCGAAGGCCTGACTGAGGAAAACTTGTCCACTTACCTTTTGGCGTGAATTGGCGCCTTACCTTGAACCTGTAGTCGCTCACGTGATCAGTATCTCCAAGCTCTTGGCCTAACAATAGCTCAAGGGGGGCTGAGCACGCAAGAACAAAGTGGAGCCAAAAGGCGTGGCGTCTCAACGTCTGACCAGAAGCCGTTTCATAATGCAGAGGTGGGGGTGAGGAGGAGGTGGCAGGTTCCTCCTGGCGGGCTACGGCGGTCTTGTGTTAGTATACCGCTTCTTTATATAATCACAGGAATGAACCTAGCAGCGGGACATTACACCAATGAGCTAATTGGGATTGATCGAGCACAAGGGCCTTTCGATATTTTTACGCGCCCTGGCAGCCCAGAAACGACGCGAAACGCAAAGGAGGATAAGCCATGAACGACCCTCAGAGCATTAAGGAAGCTGTACGAAGCCGTTACGCTCAGCGGGCCCAAGAGGCCCGGAAAAACGGTGCCCGTTGCTGCGGCAGCGACGTCATCACCAGAGACCTGTACGCACCCCAGGAGGTGGCTTTCATTCCCGCTAATGCCGCAGTGTTCTCCCTGGGGTGTGGGAATCCTACTGCGCTGACGGAGCTCCGCCCGGGCGAGGTGGTGCTGGACCTGGGTAGTGGTGCCGGTCTGGACGTGCTACTTTCCGCCCGGAGGGTGGGCCCCACAGGCAAAGCCTACGGCCTGGACATGACGGACGAGATGCTGGAGCTGGCAAGGCAGAACCAGAGGCTGGCTGGTGTGCCTAACGCCGAGTTCATCAAGGGGGAGATGGAGAACATCCCCCTGCCGGACGCTACTGTGGATGTCATCATCAGCAACTGCGTGGTGAACCTGTCCCCCGACAAGGACCGGGTGCTCTGTGAGGCCTACCGGGTGCTGAAGCCGGGCGGAAGAATGGCCATCTCGGACATCGTCATCAGGGGAGACATACCGGAGGCGCTGCGCCGCGACCTGGAGGCCTGGGCGGGCTGTGTTGCCGGGGCTCTCAGCGACATGGAGTATGAGGCGAAGCTGCGGGCGGCAGGATTCGAGGATTTCAGCATGGAGACCGTCCGCAGCTACACCCTTTCAGACATGGAGGACAAGAGCTGCTGGAAGTGCTTGGCAGAGCTTGCGCTGGAGGAGCGTGAGCGAGTTGTATCCCGGTTCACCAGTTCCTTTGTCAGGGCCTGCAAGCCGGGTGGGCGGTAGTGAGACAATCATGAAGGGCGTGCTCAGACGTGTGCAGATCAAGACAATGGGACCAAGCCTTGGGTTATAAAGAGCTCTAAGGCTCTCGGGCTCGCCTTATAAAGGGGATTTGGAAAACTTCAAAGACCTCTCGGCTGCGCAAGAAACCTACGTATATGATGATGATGCCCACAAACTCTGAGATGTAAAGGTATGTGTGAAGGTCGGCTCTCCTCGCCAGACCCCCGCCGATGGCGGGAATTAGCAATCCTACAGCTATCAGAAGGTTAGAGACGACACGATAGGGATGAGTCCCCCGAATGCCAAAGAGCACGGCGCTGTATATAGCCCCGGCAATGACCACGAAGGCCCCGACTATTGCAATCTGACTCAGGTCCCGCACGCTGCTGTCTATCCAGGCTCTTCCACTCATCGGCTCCCCCTGTGCTACCGACTGTCGTATAGTAAGTACTCCTGCCTCCTCGATTATCCCCACATCAAAGTTCACTCCGCTAGCAGAAACTCGCACCGCCGAGAAGACGGTGACCAGCACCACAAGGGCCAAAACTATGTGCGCCACACGGCGATGGAGCAATAAATAGACCGTGCCCATGGCCAGATAGGGAGGCACAAGAATTGCACCTGCCAGATACCAGACTTTGAAAGCACCTAAGCTCACCCCAAAGACTCCAGCCACAAACTCCGCTCCTGTACCCAGAGAATACAGGGCTAGACCTATGGCCCACATCAGCTCATAGGGGCGCCGTTTGTTTAGATACTGATCCAGCAGCGCCAGGGCGAAAAAGAGGCTGATAATGGAGGACAACAGAGGCAGCGCTATGTTCACTCCTCTTCCTCCTCTTCTTCTTCCTCTCGCCTGGGGCGTGCCGTACCCAACCCAGGACTTAGACGGGGGATAATGGCTCCTGGCCGCTCTGCCTTTGGCTTTCTACGAGGTATAGAATCTATCTCCTGGCGCACCCTCTGAATAACCTCTCCCCCCTGACTGAGAGACATAACCACTCCACTGATGTCTGCATCTCTTAGGCATTCCAGGCCCTTTCCGCCAGGGGGTGCAGAGATCTCTATCAAAAAGGGTTTAGCCACCAGAGTTCTAACGGATTGGATCTCCAGAAGCCTCTGCACCGTTAGAGGGAGAATCTCCTGGATGGGAACCAGAAGGACAGCGTCAACCAGGGAATCCTCGATAGCCCTGGCCATGCCCTCCTCCAGCGTCATATCTATTGTCAAGACCTTCCCTGTCTCCTGGTCCTGTAGTATGTCCGCCGATGCCCCCTCGGCATCAAAAACAAGAAAATCGCATCCCATCTCCCTAACCTTCTCCACTTCTTTAGCGCTTGTTTCATCCAGTCGTAGTCCCCAAAGGAGCCCCGCCGACTGTGTGAATATATCAGACAAAAGATTCAGTTCAGAAAGGTTACTCTTAATCAGCAAGGCGTCCACAGGACTTTGGGCTAAAGAGGGTGCCTCTTGCAACTCCTGAACTGACAAGAGACCTACCAGCAGCACTGCTGGAGTTCCTACCATCTGAGTTCTTGACCCAAAGCCCATGGGAATAGGGGTTGATTGACCAACCGCCTCTAGCTTCTTGATAAACTTACTCATGTCTGCATCTAAGAAGAGAGGTGCTGCGATTATGAGCTTTAGGCCCCATCTTCCAGCATACTTTACTCATACAAACGGTGATTTATGTCTCAGGAGCATACCACTTAGTACAGGGAAGAGCAAGGGTCAGCGTCTCGCAGCTACACAGGCATGGGTTAATGCAACAGCTTATAACTATATCAGACAGAACTTCTGGACGAGGGCACGCCATTGACACCCGCCTGAAAGGCAGATAGATTCGTAATAGCGCACTGGGCGCCAAATTGGCAACCATATTCAGTTTCGCACCTAGTAAGTAAGAGCGGTGGTTATTCCTTTGTCAGTTTTCTCAGTTCTGGATCTTACTGGCGGCGCTGACATGCAAGTCAGTTCGTTTCAGGACCGGTTTATAAGAAACATCTCTCTAGAGGGCTTGAAAGGCCGGTCTCGGCTCCTTCGAATGTCGTTCCAATATATCCCCGTGGATATTCAACTGAAGGGCTAGCGATGGCAAGTCCGATTGAGGCCCCTAAAATTGCTCGTCCCCGCATCTTTTACGGGTATCACGTCTCTGCGGCGATGATGGTTATTCACTGGTATCTGAGTACCGCTTACGTTTATGGTTTTCAGGCTCTCTTTCTTCCGATTATCAGCGAATTTGGATGGAGTCGAGGTGTGGCATCCATCGCTGCGTCCATCCGAAATGTAGAGAACGGAATGATGGGCCCAGTCATAGGGTACCTCGTCGACAAATACGGTTCAAGGGTTGCAGTGACCTTCGGGGTGGCCTCCTTGGGCGCAGGGATGGTTGTCCTTGGTATGGTACAAAGCCTGTGGATGTACTATGGAGCTTTCATGATAATCTCCCTGGGCTTTAGCTCCATTGTAGGCGTTCCCTTCCAGGCGCTGATTGTAAACTGGTTTCACAGACTCAGGGGAAGGATGTTGGGTATAAGTATGTCGGGCGCCGTTGCGAGCGGCCCATTCGTGGTGACAATGGTTTGGATGGTGGACCAGTTCGGATGGCGTCAGACGTCTATCATGGGTGGCATAGGGATGTGGGTCATTGGCTTGCCCCTTGCCTGGGGCGTCATACGATCCAAGCCGGCCGACAAGGGCCTGTTGCCTGATGGCGACATCGCTGGTTCGGCTCGTGCGGAAGCATCTCGCCGCGCTGCGGTGGCTGGACCTCAGATAGGTGTTCTCGATGCAGTCAAGAACGTCAACTTCTGGCTGGTGGTGCTGATATTTGGCATGCTGAGCATGAGCGTCAGCGGTCTGATGCTTCACCAGGTGCCGTACTTCGAAAGTGTCGGCTTCACCAAGGTGCAGGCGGCCAGCAGTCTGGGATACTTTACCGTCCTCAGCCTCTTTGGTCGCCTCATGGCGGGGTGGCTGATGGAGAGGTACGACGGAAGGTTTATCATGGCAGGTATATTGGGTAGCCAGTTGGCAGCCCTACTTACTATGCTCTTTGCAAACCAGGACAGATACTGGCTGTTGGTCGTATTTGGCTTCTTCTTCGGGACTACCTTCGGAAGTATGCTACCCGTACGTCCATATGTAAATACATCACTCTTCGGGACTCGGGCATTCGGTAAGATTCAGGGGCTTCTCACCTTCTCCGCCATGCCCTTCAGCGTCGTGTCACCTTGGTTCCTGGGTTATGTATTTGACCTGCATAAGAGCTATGAGACCGCAATCTGGGTCCTGGTGATAGCCACCGCTCTAACAATTCCCATATGCTTCCTGCTGCGCTTGCCTAACAAGGTAGCAACATGAAAGAAACAGGACAAGCCAGCCTAGAACTTAATGGAACGGCCCCCCCAGCCTTTCTCAAGCCCTTCGATTCCCTTAGAGTTCGAGCATTCAGGATATTCTGGATAGGTATGTGGATGACCTGGTTCGGCCTCTCCATGCAGACCGTGGCCAGGGGTTGGTATATGTATAAGCTTACAGGTTCTCCCCTTCTGTTAGGTGCCGCTGCGGCGGCCTCGGGAGTGCCTATGCTGGTAATCTCACCTATAGTAGGGACTCTGGCCGACCGTATAGACAAGAGAACTCTCCTTCTTATCGGGCAAGTGGGGGCGGGCCTTTGCGCCATTGTTATAGCCTTTGTTATCTTCTCTGGTCTTATTCAGTGGTGGCACCTGATAGCCTACGCCCTTGTTCAGGGTTCCTTTATGGCCGTTATCTTCACCACCCGGGGAGCTTATTTCCCTGAATTGGTGAAGCCACACCAGCTTCTGAATGCCGGTGCCCTTACCAATGGCGAGATGCACGTTACACAGATTGTAGGCCCTGCCACGGCGGGCCTTCTAATTGCGGCTATCGGCGTCGACAAAGTTTATTTCCTTGTCTCAGGGATGTATTTTGTCGCCTTCTTAATCCTGCTGCGCTTGCCCAAATCGGGGATTACTCCGGGAGCACGCGGCAGGTCCATCTTCAAGGAAATGGGCGATGCTCTCAGATACGTGAAAAGAGACGTCGTCCTTGTACTCCTTTTGGTTATGGCATTTGTGGCTGTTATTTTTGGCATGCCCTTTCAGACTCTCTTACCCATAATTACCGAAGACATTCTTAAAGTAGGGCCTCAGGGACTGGGTCTGTTGCTGAGCATGGCCGGGATAGGTGCTGTAGCCGCCGTTGCCCTAATAGCTATCTTAGGAGATTACAGGCACAAAGGGATGCTCTTGCTGGCCTTTGCCATTGTGTGGGGTGTAGGGATCCTGGCCTTTAACCTTTCCACCAGTTGGAAGCTATCGCTGGGACTAATCATCCTGGTAGGATTGGGGCAAGCGGGACGGATGACGGTAAATATGACCTTGCTACAGGCAAATGTAGAGAGGCATATGCTGGGTCGAGTGATGAGCCTCTGGAGCATAAGCTTCGGCCTTCAGACCGTAACTGCGCTGCCCATGGGGGCCATTGCTGGATGGATAGGTGCTCCTGTGACCATGGCGATTGCCGGCGGTGCGCTGCTGTGTTATGCGCTTGTTGCCCTAGTATTTCAGCCCAGCCTCCGGAGGCTACCGTAACCCTGCTAGTCAGCATTGAGGTGATGAGGGTCACTGCTGTCGGGGGGTTAGCTGTTTAGGCCGCGTGCAGAAAAGCACTAGGACGGAGGATATGATAGCTCCGCCGATAATCATCAGAAAGGCACCGTCGTAACTTTTGGTGAGGTCAAAGATCACACCTGCCACAATAGGCCCGGCTGCGCTGAATATCACGGTAACTGGCTCCCCCAAGCCGCGGATTACCCCCAATGACCTTCGACCATAGTAGTTGGCCCACATTATCTCTGCAAGGATGCCAGTGCCTGAGAAGGCACCTCCGTAAAGGATATTGGCCGCTAATATCGTTGTCAGGCTGGATGCGTTCATCAGAACAAAGATACTCACTGCAAACACCAGGAACATGCCAGAAGCCAGGTATCGAGGTTCTATCCTCTCCGCTACAAAGCCCCAGATGGGACCCCCAATGAGCTGAAAGACGCCTCTAACGCTGACAACCGTGGCCCCTATGGTAGCTGCGAAGCCCAGGTCCTGAAGGTAGGGGATGAGGTGAAGGTTGAGGGCCTGGGTAGCCAAGTGTGCCATCCCGATGGTCAAGGTGAGGAGCCAAAATGTTCGGGTGAGAAGCGCTTGTCTTCCAGTCCATGACACCCCATCCACGGATGATGGAGCCTGCTTATGGGTCACGGGGTTGTCCTTATGGGGGAGCGAGGATGGCTGAGCTTGACCTTTCTCCTCCCCTGCTGCCATTCCGTCGGGCTGAAGCCCCATGTCCTCAGGCCGGCGGACCATGAATAGAGCTGCAGGGAGCAGCACTATTGCCCATACAAACAGACCCAGGACGGCCCAGCTCCATCTCCAGCCAATCATGGTCAAGACCCAGGCCATGAGAGGAACCACTAGTATAGTCCCTAAAGATCCTCCCATGCCTACAATGCCCAGGGCGCGCCCACGCTTTCTGACAAACCAGTTGTTCACCGTGACGTTGACCACCAGCCTGCCGAAACCTGCCATCCCCACTCCTACTATCAGCCCCTTTAACAGGTATAACTGCCACAACGCTCGCACCTGGCTTAATAAGATAAGACCTCCTCCAGCCAACAGGGCACCCCCTATCATTAGTTGCTTCACCCATCCCCGGTCCAAAAGCCGGCCTACCGCCGGGCCTAGAAGCCCCTCTGTCACCCGATTCATGGACTGAACTCCAGAGATAGCAGCCCTGGAAAACCCCACGTCCTGACCCATAGGCTTCAGGAATAGCCCAATTATGGAGTTGATCTCGGCTATATGGGCGAACTGTGACAGAATGCCCGTTGCTACGATGTTCCATCCGTAGAAATAGCGATACCGCTTGCCTGAAGCGATGGTTTTGCTCATCTTAGTTTCTCCTTCTGAATGGCATCAATGGCCAGCAGCATTCTCTGGTGTACTCCAAGACAGGGTGTGGGCGCCCGAAAACCGAGAGAGCGGAAGCTCAGATGGAGCATTAGCACGGGGGAGTTAATGCGCAATATCCTACTACTGCTTAGAGACCAAGACTATCAATACTCGGATTGTCAGCAGGGAGACCTTAGGTGCTTGGCCAATATCCGCCCGCCTTGACAGGATTACTACTCAGTGTGGCCCTTGACCTACCTCTTGTGGGGTCCGAAGCCCGGGCGATAGGTCTTGTCAACCACGAACTGTCTCAGACCCTTGTCTCGGCCGCCCTCAACGTCAAGAGATCGCAAGGCTGTGCCCTTAGCAGATATATAGTCCTTAGCTTCGTTGAGGTCCATCTCTCGGCAAAACTTGAGGGTCTCCTTGCACGCCCTTAGCACATAGGGGTTCTTATCCAAGAAGCTGCGGGCCAGCTTTACCGTCTCCTCTTTTAGACTGCCTCGAGGTACGGCCTTTGTAACCAGGCCCATCTCAGCAGCCTTTTTCCCGTCGAAGGGCTCCCCCGTCATGATGTAATAGGTGGAATTGCGAAAACTCAATGTATCAACAACGAACTTGGTCACCATACCCCCAGGGATGGAGCCCCAGTTGATCTCGCTGAGGCCGAAGATGGCGTCCTCGGCGGCAATGGCGATGTCGCAGGCGATTAAAGCCGTGAAGGCTCCACCGAAGCAAAAGCCATTGACCATGGCGATGGTAGGGGCCGGAAAGTTGGGCAGGATGTCTGAACGCCAGTCAGGTCTTCCTGCTCTCTGTCTGACCCTGGGCTGGCCATCCCTATCTAACATGCTCTCCTTCAGGTCCTGGCCGGCACACCAGCTTTTGTCCCCTGCACCAGTCAGCACCAGCACCTGGGTATCATCGTCCTGTTCCAACTCCTCTAAGGCTTCCGTCATCTCCTTATGAAGCGTGGGGTTCATGGCATTGCGCTTCTCAGGCCGGTTAAAATATAGCCAGGTGATGCCGTCTTCCTTCTCTACCTTGATGGTCTTGTACTGCTTGGTTTCGATGGTCATGTTAGTCTCCTCCTTCATTCATCCAAATTAGCTTAATGTTGCATCAAGTCGGCGTGAGTATAGTGCTGACTCCATTCCTTGTCAACCTTCTGTCGGTAAAGCTAGTGCGGCGTTTTATGTGCAAGAAAGGACGTATCTCTTCAAAGAACCGCAGCAATCGGGAACTGTCAAGGTTCATGAGGCACTCCAAGGGTTGCGATATGCCGCCCTCAGAAGGATGTGAACTGTCCCTCCGATTGAGACCTATCAGTATTGCCCTGGGCTTCTAATTTCTTGATTTGCCCAAAACATAGAAGGGGTATCGGAGAGTATCCTGGCGGTGACATCTAGCGCTATTGCCTACAGCCACAAGACTAGCCCATGTCGCTTTGCAGCCATCTCAAAGCCGCATTTCGCAATACTGCCATCAACCAGTGCTGCGCTTAGGCTCAATGTTACGGAGCAGACGGAGCAGTATGAAGAGATTCGCAGGCTATGCCAAGCCAGGGCTCGGCAGCCGCTTCTTGCACCCACCAGAAGCCGAACCCCGCCTCCTTAGCCATCTGGAAGTCCGTGTCTCGATCGCCAATGTGGTAGTAGGCATCGGCGGCGATCTGCGATCGGACCTCGCCGAGCTGGTGCTTGGACACGATGAAAACTGCGGGAATGTTTAGCTGCCCCCAAATCACCCGCTGGCTGCTGAGCGGCCGATCTGAGCAACTGCCTACCAGGTAGCCGAGTTCGTGGGCCCGTCGCACCATCTCTATGGTCACTCCACCAGGAGGGTCGCCCAACTCCAGGGTTCCATCTATGTCGAAGCTTAGCAGGATCGTCACTAACACACTCCTTACTGTATTCACGGTACGAGCACGACGGCTCGTATATAAAATGATTGCTTCTCTTCCTTCTCACATGGGTGGGCTAGTCTGGGCTCGAGCTGAATACCAGCGTGCAGGCACCGCCAGGCAAGATACCTATGGTGGCATAGGTCTCGGCCTTGATCTTGACCTGCCGCGGCCCCGCCCGTCCCTGGAGTTGCTCCATGCCGTCGGTGATGTAAATCGTGCGCATGCGTCCAGTCCCCATATTCCCACCGCCGGGACTCAACGGGTTCGGCCCCTCGATGCTGATATCCCCGGCGTAAAAGTCGTGGGCCTCTCCCCGCTTTACACCGCGCCACCGGAAGGCCTCCAGGAAATACTGTGTGAAGGTGGTGAACCCGTCGTAGGGGCTGAAAATATCTATGTCGCTGGGACGCAGCCCTGATCCCGCGTATGCCTTCCGGGCCATAATGTCCGTCCACTCCTCATTCTCCTCCAGGGTCTGGACCAGACTGCGAGGCCGGAACTGGCTCTCGGTATGGTCGAGGACATAGACCGGTTTTTGCTTCATGTCCTTGGCACGCTTTGCGGTGGTAATAACCCAGCACGCGGCAGACTGGACAGGCAAGTCGCAGTCGAACATGTTCAAGTTTTGGGCCACCCAACGCCCGTTGAGGTAGTCTTCTATGGTGAAGGGCTCCGGCCGATTGAGGGCGTAATATCCCCAGGGAACCAGGAGGCCGTTCTTGCGCTCGGTCACCACGAAGGGGGCCAGCCGATCATGATTCGAACCGTACTTGCGGCAGTACTGGTCGAAGACGAAACCCCACACCGAGAGCCCCCAACCCCAGGGATTGGTCCACTGAGCGGCCCCGCGGGCTGTGGTATCTGCGATCTGATGGTACCGGCCCTCCAGGTTCCCTGCGGGGTAAGTCACCAGAGCTACAGAACACCGTCCATCACCCACAGCCTGGGCAGCCATGGCCACCAACCGCCAGAGGTAGTCCCCGTGAGAGTTGATATACTTGACTTTCTTCAGCCCCATCTGCTTGACCAACCACTCCCCGGTCACAAGGCTGATGCCATCCTCGGAGTCGTAGGGCGGAGCAAAATATGGCCTCACCGGCCCCCACGAGTCTCCGATTGCCGCGGATCCCACAGTGCCAGACTGTGCGCCCGGGCAGGTGATGATACCGTCAACCTCGTCGGGTGAAATGCCGGCGTCTTCCATAGCCCTCTGGGCGGCCAGGATAGTGTAGGCACCGAGACTCTTGTCCATGCTGACGCCGTCCCAGCGCCGGTCCGTAGGGGAGTGCCCTCTGCCTACCAGGGCGACTTTCCCGCGGTGCTCCCATTTCCGCAGTGGTTCTTTGTTCCGCTCCCACCCAGTTTCAGTAGCCATGTTTTACTCCTTCCTATGTCTCTCCATTTTGTCTGCAAGTACAGGTTGGCCTAAGGCACTATCCGCCACTCGGGAATCAGTTGATTTGGCGCTACCTCCAGAAACTCCACCTGGACCTTGGCGCCGACCGGGACCTGGTCCACTGGCACCCCCGGAAGGTTGGAGAAGAATTTGATAGCCGGGTCTTCTTCCAGTGCGATCACTGCATTGTTGAAGGGCTGTTCGGGTGCCCACGCCCGGATGCGTGTGTCGTGCGTCACCGAATAACCAATTATCTTGCCGCGCCCGCTCGTCTCGAGCCAACTCAGATGAAAATCCCAGCCACATTCTCCGCACGCCTGTTCTGGCGGGAACTGCCTACGGTTGCAGTAGGTGCAATACTGAACTTTCAGCTTCCGCTCATTACAGGCGTCCCAGAAGGGCTTGCTTTGTGCATCGGGTCCCGGGATTGGCCTTGGCATCCTTACCCTCCTATTCTTGATAGGTATTCGCCGAGAGTTTCCCTATTGGTCAAAGGCGACCAATACAGGGCTACGATCTGGCTGGATAAGCATACCCCGTCCGTTTTTTGCTGTCAAGAGCGTAGCCCTTTTAGTAATGCTCCATGTCTAGCCACATAGGTCTTGTGTATTAAACTGTCCTGTTAGAGGAGCCAATCTAACTATTGTCTGACATTCTCCTCCAGTTAGCAAAAGGTAAACCTACCCCCACAACCGTTCTATTCTATATCCAGCGACATCCTTCGGGACGTTAGGATACATATTTTGAGAGCGGCGCCTTAAAACGCTAGGCCTCTTCTTCATCCTGACTATAACACACGCTCCTGACACCTAAACGAGCTCTAGTGTTGACAGGCGGTGTTATGAAAGGCCACAATGAGCTAAGGCATACCAGAGAGGTCAAGAAAGAATGGCACAAGGATACGCAAGACCGGAACTTCTGGCAGATACTGAATGGTTGGCTCATCACTTGGATGATTCAAATATACGCATTGTGGATTGCGATGTACCCGATTCCTACCGCAGGGCCCACATACCCGGAGCAGTGAATCCCCAGGACAACTTCTTCAAGAACCCCGACGACCGAAGATACGTGATGACACCGGAGCAGTTCGCCACTACTATGGAAGGGCTAGGCATAGGCGACGATACTCTAGTAGTAGCCTATGATGCCCATGGCTCCCACTATGCTACTCGCCTGTGGTGGTGTCTTAGATATTACCGACATCAAAGGGTGAAGGTCCTGAATGGTGGATGGCAGAAGTGGCTCTCTGAGGGGAGGCCTATCACATTCAAAGTACCACAGACTCCAAAGGCCAAGTTTACTCCACAGCCTAGCCCCTCGGTTCTGGCCTCCCTTGATGATGTGAAGGCTGCCCTCGGACGCCAGGATACTGTAATGCTAGATGTGCGTTCAAAAGGTGAATGGACTGGCGAGAACACCCGGGGTAACAGAAGGGGAGGGCATCTTCCCGGTGCAGTACATCTGGAGTGGCTTAACTACGTCACCGATGACGACCAGAAGACCATTAAATCTGCCGAGGAGTTGCGGAGTATGTTCCAGCAGGCGGGCGTGACGCCGAATAAGGAGGTCATAGCTCATTGACAGGCCGGCGTCCGTGCGTCGCACGGATCCTTTGTCCTGCACCTTCTGGGATACGACAGTGTCAAGAATTACGATGCCTCTTGGGCAGAGTGGGGTAACCTGGACGACGTTCCCATAGTAAAGGACTAGTCTGCTCTAACGAGGCCTGCTAACTGCTACTAAGAATAGTAGAGGCCTTAGGATGCCTTCAGTCGCCATCGAATTTGTTTTTAGACCTATATCCATCTCGCTTGACAATGCACGATTCCCCCAATATGATTGGGCAAGCGTGGGAAGAGACGTTAGCGCTGTGAAGAGAAAATCCCACGCTTTTCATCACGGGTGTGTTTTATGGCTATGGTAGTAGAAGGGCGTAGATGATTCCCAGGGCAGCAACTTTCCAGCGCATCCTGATTCTATTCTTGTCCCTCGTCGCAGCTTTGGTCATATCGGCCTGTCAGGGTTCCCCTGGACCTGAAGGGTCTCCGGGCGTGCAGGGTGCCCAGGGGTTGCAGGGCCCTCAGGGGCTCCAAGGGCCTCAAGGTGTTCAGGGACCCCAGGGGCCTCAAGGGCTTCAGGGACCTGCAGGGAGTGGGGCCACCAAATTCCCCCCTTATGGAGCCAGGATTGTATTGGAAAGGGATACCATAACCTTTGACCAGGAGGTTACAGTTATTGGAGCTGGGTTCCAGCCACTGGAGGGGGTATCCATAACGATAGTTAGAGACGCCGACTCCTCCATCATCTTCGCCTCTACTCAGAGCAACACCCGAGGAACATTTGAAGTGACAGCCAAAGAGCTTATCAAGAAACCTGCGACTCCTTTGCAGCCGGGGCTATACTCTATCAAGGCTGAAGGTGAGCTCGGCAGCAGAGCCAGCGCTGCCATTAGAGTTGTGGAAACCTCTGCCCTACCGCCCAGTGCTCCAGGGGTTTCTCTAGTAGTAATACGTGGTTCAGAAGGCATTGAGGTTGGCTCTAGCGTAACGGTCCAGGGTTCCGGTTTTCAGGCCAGCGAGAGTATCATCGTTGTTGTACTGGGTACCAGACCAGCGGAGGATGTGTTCCTCGTGGGAGAGAGGGCCAACAAGTTTGGGGCCTTTGAGCTCAGAAGCGGACCCATACCCAAAAGCATAGAGCCCGGCCTTTATACGGTAAGAGCAGCAGGCGACAAGGGATCTATAGCCACCGCACTGCTGAAGGTTGTAGCTCCCAAGCAGCGCTAAAGTCTTGCCCGCTGGAGCCTTGCACAAAAAGTCGGATAGGGTGGCTGAATTCGCCGCTCGTGATGAGCCTGTCGAACCAAAGCGGCGAAGAATTGTCGTTTGCCCTTCGACAAGCTCAGGGCCAGCGGTTCCTTTTGGCTCTCCGGGCATCTTTTGTGCAAGGCTAAGGAGGGGGATAAGGGGGATGGTTGGTACGCAATTCAAGTATCAAGACTGCAAGTAGAACGATTTTTTGTGCAAAGGTCTGACAACCCAATACTGCTAGAGGAGGCGTCCAGAAGTAATAGACGTAAGCTCATTTGAGCCCTCTGTAAGGATCTATTACCCAGGAGCGTTGGCTAGATTGATAGCTCCTCTTCCGTTTTCGGCAAGATTTTGGTGACGCGTACTCTATTTATGCGCCGTCCCAGAGTGGAAAGAACTTGAATGCGCAAGCTACTGTACTCTAACTCATCACCAAGGCTGGGCACCTTCCCGAGGTGGTGATAGACCATGCCACCCAGAGTATTGAACCCCTGGCTCTCCAAATTCAGGGAGAAGAGTTCATTTAGGCGGTCTATGCTGATCCGTGCATTGATGATGGCCTCATTATCATTGACGATTTCTACTTCCGGTTCACCAGACCCAAACTCGTCCTCTATGTCTCCGACTATCTCCTCCAGTAAGTCCTCTATGGATACTAGGCCAGATACTCCCCCGTATTCATCTACCACGACGGCAATGTGAACTCGCTTTTGCTGGAACTCCTTTAAGAGCTCCTCTAGTCGTTTAGATTCAGGGATGAAGAGTACTGGTTTGGCTATGCTTTTCAAGTTTATGTTCAAGTCATTCTGGTTCAACAATTGCACTAAATCACGGGCATGCACAATGCCTACAATATTGTCTATGGACCCCTCATACAGGGGTGTGCGGCTAAAACCACTTTTTATCATCAGATCAGCCAACTGAGATGAAGAGGAGTCCGCATCCGCAGCAATTATATCTACCCTGGGAACCATTATCTCCCTGGCGGTTGCTTTCTCCATCTGCAATACGGCCCTAATCATCCTTATCTCTGTCTCATCCAGGGGCCTTTCTAATAGCTCCAGTGGGAGACGGTTAAGTTGAGCCTGCCGGTTGGGTGTTTTATCCTCTGGGGCTATTTCACTTTGACCCGCTCCTCCTAGGAATCGCGCGAGGATATTTTGAAGCAGAAGGAGAGGTCTAAATGCCCATGCCAGAGGCTGGGACAGGGGTAAGGTCAAGGAAACGATAACGTCTTCGTAGCGATGGACTAAGACCCTGCCAAGCAGTTGTAGAAGCCCCAAAAAGATAACCAGAATAATAGCCATCCCCGCCACATATCCCCAATGAGGGCCTAAGGTAGCTATTATCAACGCGGCAAAAGATAATATGCTAGCTACCAGAGCCAGAAACTTTACTATGGAGAGGGAGGTAACCGCGCTATCTGCG
>JACQTT010000062.1 GCA_016210665.1 Chloroflexota bacterium
GCCCACCCAGAAATGTCTTCTGGGGGAGACCCCCAGTGCCCCCGCCAGAGGAGCTATGCTCCTCTGGACTCCCCAGTCGGACGTTGCGGCGATTTGGGCCAAGCTACCCGCCGATGTGGTACATCTCCACTTTTCTAGGAGGTTTCACAGTTAGCGATGCCCTCTCCTCGGAATACCTGTCGGCCCTACGGCTCCAGATGCCTACAATTGAACTCCTGAGCTCCTCATCGGTAGCTCCGGCCCGAAGAGGGCCCTTCAGGTCGTAGCCCTCGCTGCTGAACAAACAGGTATAGACCTTGCCATCGGTTGATAATCTTACTCTGGTACAGTCGCCACAGAATGGTTTGGTAACTGAGGCGATAACCCCCACCTCTCCACCTCCATTTTTATATCCATAGCGTAGAGCGACTTCGCCTTTATAATTCCTCTCCAGAGGCTCCAGCTGTATCTCACGGCTGATAGTCTCAATAATCTCATCAGCGGAGAATACCTGGTCCATCCTCCACCCGTTGAGATTACCCACATCCATATACTCGATGAATCTAACGATATGGCCCAACTTCTTAAAGTACCTAGCCAAGTCAACTATCGTATTCTCGTTGACCCCCCGCTGCACTACCACGTTGATCTTGATAGGGCCTAGGCCCACCTCTCCCGCCTTGTGGATGCCTTCAAGGACTCGTTGGGTACCGTAGCCTCTACCGTTCATTCTCCCGAATATCTCATCATCCATGCTATCAAGGCTCACAGTGACCCGTTGCAATCCGGCCTCCTTAAGAGCCTGGGCCTTCTGAGCCAGAAGGTAACCGTTGGTGGTGAGGGTAAGGTCGTCCACCTCCTCTATACGGGCAAGCTGAACAATCAGCTCTTCGAGATTGTTGCGAAGGAGGGGTTCTCCTCCCGTCAATCTTATCTTGTTGACTCCCAGGCCGACGAATATCCTGGCAAGGCGGGTAATCTCTTCGAAGGTCAACACCTGCTCTTTGGGCAGAAAACGATATCTAATGCCGTATATCTCGGCAGGCATACAATAGGGACACCGAAAGTTGCACCTATCGGTAACGGAGATGCGCAGGTCTTTAAGGGGTCTCCCAAAGACATCTTTAAGCATAATCAACTACTTCCTGCTAAGCTGCTTCAAGGCTTCAAGAACCTTACGGGTCGCTCTTCCTCTGTGACTGATCCGGTTCTTCTCCTCCACAGAGAGCTCTGCCATAGTCTTGCCTAACTCCGGCAGGTAGAAGATAGGGTCGTAGCCAAATCCTGACCTCCCTCTGGGATCCCTTACTATTCTGCCGTAGCAGAGTCCCTCGTGTATCTGGGTCTCCCCTGAGGGCCAGGCCAAGGCTATGACACAACGAAATCTAGCCTGAAGATGGTCATCAGCTATATTTTCAACCTTCTTCAGCAGATAATCAAGCCTCTCCTTGTCTGTAGCTCCCTCTCCGGCATATCGGGCAGACTGGGGTCCTGGTTCCCCTCCCAGGGCATCCACCTCTAGGCCAGAATCGTCGGCCAGGGTAAGAAGATGGCTTAGCTGAGCATAAGCTCTGGCCTTCAGGATGGCATTTTCCTGTAGGGTACTGCCCACCTCTTCTACCTGCTGGGTTATCCCCGCTTCTGTTAGAGTAGTAAGCTCAAAGGGAGCCTCTCTCAACAGCTCAACCAACTCTTGGGCCTTTCCCTTGTTGTGGGTGGCCAGGAGGAGCTTTCTTCGGTGCATGAAGAAGTCTATAGTTCAAGCTAATTGGAATGTTAGCGGACTACACTATAAATCGGAGAATCGGTTCCCCAGCTTGCGCATGATGCCCGACATGGTGGTGTACTCCATCTCATCCAGTGGTAGGCGATGGGGTTCAAAGGGGCCGTGTTGCCTCAAGTAGTCAGCGATCACGTTTGCCTGCTGGCGAGCGCCGTCAAAGCTAGGGTCATCAAACATATCTCTGGGGCCTACCAGTTTCCCATTGGCAATCTGGAACCCGGCGGCTATGACTCTGGGGGGGCCGTCAAAACGGCTGGGAGTGGCTTGCTTGAATCCTACCGGCATCAGAGGGCCATTATGAGAGCCCCGCATCCATCCCTCGACCGTAAAGGGGAGGGCGAAAGGCTCCAAGACCTCTCCTACTGCTGGGAAGTTCCCCTGGCAGCGAACCACACATACGGGGTCGTCTTTACCTACGTAGCGACCTGCCACCTCCGCCAAGCGCTCGGTAGAAGAGACGGCGGCAATGTCGTTATTAGAACGGCTCATCACTCTCTTCACGGCGTATCTGGAGGGTGCGCCTAGAAACATGAGCATATCGTAAATCTCTTCGGGTCCATTAAGGGTAATCTTTTTATGCCCTTTGACATCTTGAATCTCAAAGGCGAAGCCCTGATGCAGGCTATCGGAGATAACCAGACCGGCGGTATTGAAGGGGTCGGCAAACATCTTGTAGAGGGGGAAGTTCCAGGCTCCGGCCGAGGTCTTGTCCGCCATAAACACAATCACTGGCTCTGAAGGGCGCTCCTCGAAGGTCATCTCGGCTACTCCAGGCCCCATGCCTCGCACGTTTCCCGAGAACGCCTCGCTGAGCAGGTCTTGCCCTGCTCCATACAGCTTCAGTCCTCGGGCTACCTCTGTGCAGGCCATGAAAATATCAAAGGCTAGTTTGTGTACCTTTTCATCTTCATCGCCACGCTCGTGAGTCATGATTAGTTGGAGATCGTCTCCCACATGGGTTGCATGGAAGTCTATCAGCAATCTTTGAGACTTGGCCTTGGCCAACATCTCTTGAGCCTTTTCTAAAAGGTCTGGATGTATGTTGGTGTGCCCCACATAACCGCCTATATCTGCCTTTATGACGCTGAGGGTGAGCATATGATTCCTCCTTGAACGCACGAGAATTTAGTGTCCCGATATCTCTTCACTACATACCATATTTGGACGTAGCTAAACTCAAAATGAGGCGTGAAAATATTCACAAGCTCTGTAGGGATAAAGCCCACTTGATTGTATCAACGCTCTCACTAAGGTGTCAATGAGGTGTATTCGTCCAGTAGATTAGTGACACTTTACCTACTTTCTCTGGTATTGGTGCTGGGCCGGGAAGTGCTTGGAGGTAAGGTAGCCCAGTGCCTGGTGGGGGTGGGATTTGCAGAGGTATGGAAAGGGTAGCGTCGGCCCATCTTGCACCAGTTTTGCCTGTGTAGATACACCTTCGTCTCGATAAAGAGGAGGAGGGGGCATACCAGCAGCAGTGAATCTGGATGTCAAAGAAACCTTGTCTCAAAAGTGTCACTCTGGATAAGGGAGATGCTGAGGGAGCTTAGCGACCGAAGCATGACAAGGCGAATTTTGAGACGACCTTTGATAGCTGTTGGCGTCAGGAGGTCGGCTTTTTGCGGGGGAACCTTCCCGTTATAGCCCAAGCGGTCGGTAGTAACAGAGAAGCCAGGAGGAGCTTCATCAGATCGCCTACAATGAAGGGATAGAGGCCGCCTTTGAGCGCCTTGTCCCAGGTGCCGCTGCCGGCGATGAGCTCTGCCAGGGGTTTGCCTACGGGGTGGATCCAGCCGCTGCCGATAAGGTAGGCCAACCAGAGTATTCCAGGAACGTAGAGCGATACGTTTCCCAGGAACATGCCCAGGTGAACCCAGGGCTTTCGGTCCCACTGCCTTTTTTCTGCTAGATACCCCACCAGGGCGGCGGCGAAGATGAATCCCACTATGTAGCCCCCGCTGGAGATGTCCCAGGGAAGAGCTGCGGTGCCGCTCCAGGGAGCGATGAAGTGGACATCCCACGTACCGGTAGTAACGCCGGAGCCTGGAGCGAAAACGGGGATACCCACCGTGCCCATTAACATGTATATGGTTAGGGAGCCGGCGCCCCGCCAGGCACCCAGGGTTCCACCCGCGACCAGCACGGCGAAGGTTTGCCCCGTTATGGGCACCGTGGTCCAGGGGAGCCGTATAGCGATCTGGGCGCAAAGAGCTACGAAGCCTGCAAACCCTACCATAAGTGTAACGGTACGCACCGCATCTCGCTGCCACAATCCCACCCGGGGCCAGAGGGCATCGGAAAGAGTTAGAGCTCCTGTTTGCATCAAGACCTCCCTTTCTTGGCTGACCTAAACGCTGTTCGAAATTGCTGCTCAGACCCCATCCTGAAGGGTGGGGCATAGATGCCCCCGCCTTCAGGCGGGGGTACAAACGCTTTTCCAAATAGCCTGCTAGTGATCAGAAATTCTACCATGTTGACACAAGATTATAATCTCCGACTTTCGCAAAGGCAAGGGCATGCCTGTTACCTGCCCTCCCTCTTTCTCCACTCATCCCACCACTCCTTAAGGCGGCGGGCTACCGTCTGCTCGTAGCCCTGGTTGGAAGGCTCGTAGTAGCGGCGTCCCTTCAGAGAGTTGGGGAGGTTCTGCATTGGAGCAAAGTGGCCGGGATAGGTATGAGAGTACTTGTAGTCTTTTCCGTAGTCCATCTCTTTCATCATTCCGGTCACAGGGTTTCGCAGATGCAGGGGAACGGGGTCGTTTCTGGTACGGCGAACGTCATCCATGGCTTTGCCCAGGGCAGCGTAGGCAGAGTTGCTCTTGGGGGCGGTGGCTAGATAGACGGTGGCCTGAGCCAGGGGAATGGCCCCCTCAGGCATGCCTACGAAGTGAACTGCCTGCTGGGCGGCAACGGCTACTGGTAGGGCCTGGGGATCGGCCATGCCCACGTCCTCGGCGGCCAGAATAACCAGACGGCGAGCGATAAATAGAGGGTCTTCGCCTGCCTCGATCATACGGCATAGCCAGTAGATTGCGGCGTCGGGGTCGGATCCCCTGAGGGATTTGATGAAGGCGGATATGGTGTCGTAGTGCTGGTCGCCGGCCTTATCGTAAAGCAATGCCCTCTGCTGCATGGCGTCTTCGATAGTAGCCAACGATATGCGCCTCACTCCAGAGGCGTCAGGGTCCACAGAGACGACAGCGAGCTCAAGGGCGTTCAGGGCAACTCTTGCATCGCCATTCGCCTGGGCTACCAGGTGCTCCAAGGATTCAGGGTCAAGGACGGGATTGAATCCGGCCAATCCACGTTCCGAGTTGTGCAAAGCCCTTTCTACGATGGTTTGTATCTCATCGCTGGTCAGGAGTTTAAGGGTGAAGACACGGCACCTGGACAGAAGAGGCGCAATGACCTCAAAGGAGGGATTTTCAGTAGTGGCCCCGATGAAGGTGACGGTACCCTCTTCCACATGAGGAAGAATCACGTCCTGTTGAGCCTTATTGAAGCGATGTATCTCGTCAACGAAGAGTATGGTTCGCTGCCCATGCATCCCGCGCTGCTCCTTAGCCTCCACCACAATCTTACGCAGATCTGCAACGCCGGCGGTAACGGCGCTGACGGCGCTAACGTGGGACCTGGTAGCGCCAGCTATAAGGTAGGCGAGGGTGGTTTTACCGCTGCCCGGTGGTCCCCACAGAATAATGGAGGGGACCTGGTCGGCCTCGATGCTTTTGCGAAGTACCCTGCCAGGCCCCACAATATGCTCCTGGCCGACGAACTCATCGAAGTTGCTGGGACGCATGCGGGCCGCCAGAGGAGCTTCTCGTTGCATTCGGCCTTTGCGATCGTGTTCGAAGAGGGTCACTGTTAAACACCTCGGCTAAACCCGTGAAAAGGGATGATTACAAAACTACCTTTCTAGGAGGAATGCGGCATTTCTCTGCCAGGACAATGGATTCTATGGTGGAGGCTGCCTGGTCCAGCCGGTCGTTATGATTTACCACTACGTAATCGAAGATAGATAGCTGTTGTATCTCATCGTAGGCTGCTTGAAGACGCAGCTCCAAAGGAGACCCGGATTCCGTGTTACGTACCGTCAGGCGGCGCTCCAGCTCTTCCATTGATGGCGGCATAAGAAATATGAATATTCCTTGAGGGGCTACGGATCTTATATTCATGGCA
>JACQTT010000068.1 GCA_016210665.1 Chloroflexota bacterium
GTATGACCTAGCACAGTGACACGGGTCTCATACCCTGTCCGTGCTTCGATCTGAGGTGCGAGCAGGTGGCCGATACCCCCCAGGCGCGCGTGGCCGAACTCATCAACGCTGGACTCCTGGATTATCGGTGTATCCAAATCTGGCGGCGTGGCGCCCTCAGCCACGACTAGAATGCTGAACTGGCGATTGCCCTCCTGGTGCCTGTGACGCAACCTGGCGCATACCTCCTCGATAGTAAAAGGAAGTCCGGGTGCCAGGATAACATCTGCGCCGCCAGCCAGCCCGCCGAGGGTTGCGACCCAGCCGGCATCACGGCCCATCACCTCGACTATCATCACTCGGTGATGCGCCGCGGCCGTAGGATGCAACCGGTCCAGGGCACGCACTACTTCGTTGACTGCGGTATCGAATCCAACACAATACTCGGTGCCTGAAAGATCGTTGTCGATGGTTTTGGGCACCGCGACCAGCTTCACGCCCTCTTGGGAGAATTTCAGGGCGACACCTAGGGTATCTTCCCCGCCGATAGGAATCAGGGCGTCTATACCGACCTTGCGCAAGTTACCGGTAACCAGCCTCGAACCATCGGGCCGCTGATATGGATTGGTACGCGATGTGCCGAGGATGGTACCGCCTTGGGGTAAGATACCGCGTACAGCGTCACGATCCAACGGCATCGTTTCCAATTCGATCAATCCGAGCCACCCTCGCCGGATACCCAAGACATCCCAACCAAGACTTAGTGACTTCCTTGTGATAGCGCGGATGGCAGCGTTAAGACCTGGCGCGTCGCCACCGCCCGTTAGTACGCCAACCTTCATGATCTCTCCTTCCTGTGGCCAGGCACATACGGCTCTGGACTATCGGGGCAAAGCATTCATCCAACTCATTAGAGTAGAAATTATCGGCTGCCAACGGCTTTCGTCTCTTTCTCCATGGCAGGCGTGTAAATGCCCTCGCGGGCCGCACTGGTGACCTGGGCACGATGCTGAAAGGACTGCTGGGCGCGTTCCACGTTATTGGGATCGCCCCCCCAGGCCTTCAAAGGAGTCGATTGGAGGCCACGTCCATAAGAGAAGCTGAGCTGCCACGGAGCATCTTGACCGCGGCGGTTGATGGCGTTCAGATTGATTGTAGCCTCATAGTCCTCTTGTCCCCCTGAGAGAAAAACAATCCCAGGTACGGCGGCGGGCACGGTGCGCCGCAGGCAGCGCAGCGTCTCCTCCGCAGCCTCGTCGGGTCCAGCCCTATTTGCACCGCTTTTGCCTGAGAGAACCATATTGGGCTTCAAAAGCATCCCCTCCAGTAGAACTCGCTGACCGACCAGCTCATCGAACATGCGATAAAGGGTCGCCTCGGTTACCTCAAAGCAGCGTTTGATATCGTGATCGCCATCCATTAGCACCTCTGGCTCCACAATTGGCACGATACCGGCCTCCTGACAGATAGCAGCATATCGCGCCATGGCTTGGGCATTGACATCTAGGCAATAAGAAGTGGGAATATGAGGGCCAATGGTGAAGACAGCCCGCCATTTGGCGAAGCGGGCACCCATAATGCGGTAATCGTTGAGCCGTTCGCGCAGGCCGTCGATCCCCTCGGTGATGCTCTCCTCAGGCGAATTCGCCAAGGGCCTTGTACTCTTGTCCACCTTGACGCCAGGAATGATACTCTGGCTCGCCAGGACGTCCACAAAGGAGACTCCGCCGTCGGACTTTTGTCGGACTGTCTCGTCGGATAGGATGACACCACTGATGAAGGAGTTGATGCCAGGAGTGGTCAGCAACAACTGCCGCCAGGCTCGCCGGGTCTCCGGCGTCGCCACGACGTTGATACTCTGTAGCCGCTTCTCGATAGTGGGATTGCTTTCGTCAGCGGCGAGGATGCCCTTCTTTCTGGCCACCAGGGCCTGGGCTGTCCTCACAAGTTCATGAGTATTCATATCTCCTTGTCCCTACCCCGTCGTCACACATCGATCGTCTTCCCTGCTAACGTCAGTCGTCAATAAACTTCTATAATAACAGATAATAGACCTGAAAGAATCTCAAGCGCTACTTACCACGTTTCTAGCGGATGTGTCCGCGAGTTGAGGCTCCTATTTTGGGATAGACTATATGATGGTTATATCTACTGCATTACATAACCGCAAGACGCCGTGCAAGGAGATTGGCGACTACGCTCGCGGTGGCTGAGGCAAATCCAAGGGTAGGTAGAAGGGCTGAGCGGCTGGGTCGTTCCTTGCTTCTTGGAAAGTGGTGCCGTAGTCCCTTTGAGCATCTCCCAGGTTCCAGGCCTGCCGCTTGTAGTTCCAGTTGTTCGGCTTTAGCGCGTGAGCCTTCTTGAACTGAATAATTGCAGCCTGCTCGTCTCCCTTGCCGTAGAGATAGATCCCAAGGCGGAAATGCGCCATGGCCTGGAGGTCCGCCCGGTCCGGTTGGCCCCTCCGCCACTTGATAGCGTTATCGTCATGTAGGTAGAGGCTCTTGTCGCCCTTCTCTACCCAATCGCGCACGCCATCTAGGTAGGCTTGGTTTACCGTCGCTTCCCCAGTCTCGCGGTTACGGCGCAGGACATAGATGGGGTCGTTGGCTCGGACGATACGACCCTCCTCGTTGATCCAGAAGATCGCGGGGACATTCTTGGTATTGTACAATTCGGCCACCACGTGTTGGGGGTCCAAAAGCGACGGGTGTGTGGGATTAGCAGCCTGGATGAATGGCTCACAAGCAGCCGCGCCTTTGGTGTCCTCAGCTACGGTGATAACCTCGAAGCCCTGAGATTTCAGCTCTTCCCGCAATGCCTGCCAAACCGGCAGGTCGAAACGGCACCCTCACCACGTCGCCCAGAGGGCCAGTAGCACCTTCTTTCCTCGATATTGGGACAAGGAGTAGTATCTCCCTTGAAGATCGGGGAGAGTGAAGTCAGGAGTCTCGTAGGATATCATGGGGGCCTGCCACTCCCAGCCGAGCGGTCCGAAGCACCACGTCTGGTGCTTCGGGTCATAGGCAACCGGTTGCTCGACAATTTGGGCAAACGCGGAGAGGTTGAACCAGGAATCGCTGCCCTCCTGGTAGAGGAGCCTGGAGTAGCCGTCGTTGGGCAATGTAACGCAGGCTTCATCGCGGCAGACCCCTTCGGGCTTCATCTCCCAGCCGCTGACCGCCTTAAGGATAGGAAGAGTCAGCCAGAGTTCATCTCCTGACACTACAGCGCGAGGAGCTGCGGAGAGCTTTCCCTGGTACATAACTGTAGCTTCTACGATAGCGTCACCAAAATTCTCCATAGTCATGCGATCACCTCCAATCCGAGCCGATAGGCGATGCCGAATTTTATCATAGATAGAAGCAGATGTGACTTCGTTCTAAGAGCCTATCCGATAACTACCCCACCCTGAAGGGTGGGGCATATGCTGCGCCCTTCAGGGTGCAGTATGAAGTGTTTTCGGACAGTCTCTAAGAGATGTATAATAACATCAATGGCCATCTACAAAGGTGCCGTCACGCAGCTCTTTAACTGTGTCCGCCATCTCTAGAAGAGCGGCGTCATGGGTTGCAGCAAGGATAGTAATCCCCTCGTCAATTACCATCTTTTTGAATAGGGAGAAGATAGAACGGGCATTGGCCGAGTCTAACTCTCCTGTAGGCTCATCTGCCAAAATAATAGCCGGGCGCGAAACCACGGCCCGGGCTATAGCTACTCGCTGCTGCTCGCCACCAGAAAGCTCATAGGGACGGTGGCGGGCCCTGTTGGTCAACCCAACCATATCCAGCGCCTCCCTGGTGCGCTCTTCTCGGACCTTGGGAGGCACACCGATAATACGCAAGGGTAGCTCTATATTCTCGAAGGCGGAAAGCAGGGGCAAGAGGCCAAAGGATTGGAATATGAAACCTATCTTCTGACGTCTTAGGGCGATAAGCTCGCTCTCGCTCATTTGAGTAATGTCGCGTCCCTCAAAGAGTACTGTACCTGCTGTGGGCTTATCTAAACCGGCCAACAGATTTAGTAGAGTGGTCTTGCCAGAGCCGGATCTGCCTACTATGGCGATAAACTGGCGGTGCCCTACATCCAAGTTAACGTCATGAACCGCCTTAATCTCTTCGGATCCCAGGCGGTAAACTTTTCTGAGGTCTTTAGCCGAGATGAGGGATTGATATCTGCTCAAGGTCTTTCTTCCTCGGGTCTCAGGGCTATCTTGCCATCCTCCATAGACATTCTGGCCCGCTCTCTAATCTTAAGGGAGTCGAGGAACTCTTTAGGTATCTGGACTCGCCCACTGCCATCTACTAGAATCAACTCCTCCATTACCTCCTCTTCTTGACGCTCTGACTCAGTAGGCTTAAAGGAGACCCTTCGCCTTAGTTCAACGCTGGTCTTGCCATCTCTAATAGCAACTACTCGGCTCACCTTACGAACTACAGAAGGGTCGTGGGTTACTATGATGACGGTGGTGCCAAACTCCCTATTTACATTGCCTAAAAGGTCAAGTACCTGGCCAGCTGTGTAATCATCTAGTTCCCCTGTTGGCTCGTCTGCCAGAAGTAGAGGTGGCCGGTTGGCAAGAGCAACGGCAATAGCCACCCTCTGTTGCTCCCCACCAGACAGCTTGTCTGGGGTATGCCTAATGCGGTGTCCCATCTCCACCAGCTCTAAGATCTCCAAAGCCCTGCCGTGGCGCTCCTTGGTAGGGAGACCGGTTACCATCATGGGAAGTTCTACGTTCTCCAGGGCTGATAGGAAGGGAAGGAGGTTACGACTTGTTTGCTGCCAGATAAAGCCTACCTCATGGCGACGGTACTCCATTACCTCTCGTAGGGTCATATTTAGCAGGTCTCTGCCACCCACCGTCACATTTCCTGCCGACGGAGAATCATAGCCGGCCAGTATATTAAGAAGAGTGCTCTTGCCACTGCCGCTGGCACCCACGATACCCATTATCTCACCAGTCTCCACTTTAAGGTCCAGCCCTCTAAGGGCTACTACCTCCAGGTCAGCAATCTTGTAGATTTTGAAAAGGTCTTGGCACAGGACGTAAGGCTCAGGCTCCTGATACTCTACGCTTTTTCTCATTTTTATCTACATCTCCCCCATCCGCAGTACACGCTGAATGTGAATCCTATAAACAAACCAGATGCTCCCCAAAATAATCAGTGAAAAGAATATTGCTATAAGAACGTAGGTGATTGCAAGTGCTACCCAGTTGACCTCCATGATGAAGGGAGGCAACGCCTGTAAACCCTCGTCGGTATGGCTTAGAAAGGGCATCACGGTGGCCCCTAAGCGACCTCCCATCCAGGTTCCCAGTGCCATGCCAACTCCAACGATGAGAATTTGCTCCAGCCATACCAGGGTTATCAGTTGACGAAAAGAGAGGCCAATAGTTCTCAACAGGGCAAATTCCATCTGGCGGGCTTGAAAAGATACGTAGGTGTGGATGAGAAAGCCCAGGGAACTGACGATGAGCACCGTAAAGAAAGACACAAAGAGGAGAGCTCGCCATCCGGCGGCTACCAGGGGGTCCACTCTAGAGTCGGTAAGATAGGCTTCACGGTCGCTCAATTCCCTTATTGTAAAGGAATCTTTCTTAATCCTGCTTATAAGGTCGGACCTTACGCTGCCCTTGAGGTCTGTTGACAGCCACGCCTCGTTTGGCTGAAGCTCCAGGAATCCGGGGTCTAAGTTCATAAGTCTGCTCACCGCTTTTATGTCGGCAATGATGAAGCGATCGAGATATGGGTTCAGGGTAGGGAAATAGTTTACGGCATCTGCGATCATCACGGGTATCCCCCCGAACCCAGATAGAGAGACGTCCAGCCTTTCGCCGACCCTATAGCCTGTGTCAGCCATGAAAGAGGCGCTAGCCAGTACGGGAATGGGTGACATATCGGGGCCATGATAGATGCCTCGGGCTAAAAGGGCGCTGCCAGAGGACCACGTAAATAGTCCTGCTCCGCGCCCACCGTTTGCTCCTATCTCTGAAAAGTCCAGGCTATCTTTTGCCTGCGTAGGTCCCCTTCTCAAAACCCGCCATTTGCTAACGTCCTCGAAAGGCTCTACATTGAGGATGTCGCCATTAGAGAGGCGTATTTGAATATCGTCCATAAGAACAGAGCCTGCTGCGATACTGACGGCAGCGCTACGGCGTTCCGTAATGAAAAGCGAAACGAGAGTCAGCGGTGGAGTGGGTGAGATAGTGGTGCGACCTCGGCGCAGACTTGCCAGAGAGGTCTCCAGATAGCGCCAATCTCTATCCTCCAGGTTGCCTAATGGGAAGGTGAAGTAACGGCCCTCAGAGTCCCTCAAGTGAGCCTGTATGCCAATACTGGGGTAAGGCTTGTCAGGACGAATCCACAACCCCAGGGTAGAGGCCTCTTTGGGGAACTTTATGCCTTCTGGCAGGTCAATAGCGGTCAAAGGTTGCAGGAGTTCGTCCAGAGGCTTTGAGGCAAAGTCTTCCCGAAACCAGGCAACACCTGGTAACGTCTCAGGGTCTATAGCAAACATAGTATAGGACTTAGCGTCTAACGTAGAGGATATTATCCCGCGACCTCTATAGGCTGGGCTGACTTTAGAAATACCATCTATCTTTTTGTAGCTCTCCAAAAAAGAGTCGCTGTGACCGCTCTGGCTCGAAGTCATCCCCTCAAGACGTAAATCGGCGCCTGTGGTATAGAGGGCACGCTCTCTGAAGTTTCTATCTAACGTTCCACTAAAGCTAGCGGTAAATACGCCGAGTCCTGCTGCCAGAATGAGAAGAAGGGCGAGGCGGGCGTAGTGGGTGGGGTTTCTGGCCATCTGCCAGAGGCCCAAAGCGACGCCGGCAGGCAGCACAGGCGAAAGGAGGCGGCTCAGTAATCTCATAGTAATGGGGAAGAATCGCAGGAGTAGCATCGCCGCCCCTATCAGGATGAGTGCGGGCATGGCGAGTAGAAGGTTATTTACAATCTCCTCTCCCAGAAGGTCTTTAGCGACCACCGAGCCTTGGCGGCCTATTTCACGGAAGAGGAGAATGCCAACGGCCAGGAATATTATGTCCAAATAGTATCTCTGAAACACTGGGGTAGCCGTCGGACGGGATATCTGCTGTTTGTAGTGTAGCAGACCTATTCTGGAAGCCTGCACTGCTGGAATTAGCAGAGCCAGGAAGCTAATAAGGCCTCCCAGAAGACTCATTACCAAGGCTTCGCCAGATAGCTGGGCGATAACGAGACGTCCACCGGTTAAGTCTGAGAAAGCAGGCGTCGAACCTAAAACCGTAATACCGGCTACGGCTATGATAGGACCTACCAGGATTGCCAGCGAGGCGATGATTCCTCCCTCCATAACATAAACAGCCAGAATCTGTGTAGAGCTGGCACCTCGGCTTCGTAAAAGGGCGATTTCGCCTCTCTGACGTTCCACCAGGAGAGAAGAGACTATTACCACGTAGTAGAGGATTACCGCCACAATAATTATCAGTACGAAAAAGATGGGCAGCTTGCTAAAGAAGAGACGACGGTCAAACCTTCCCAGCACTTCATTGAGCACGGTGGCCTGTTTATAGCTGGTGAGGGTGCTTCCAAGCTCCCTCTTAAGGATTTCAATATCCTTTTTTGCCTTAACGGCAGTGAGGGAGTGAATTCTACCGGGGTCAGTATCCAGCAGCCAGGAGTAGGTACTGCTCATCCTGGGAAACATGGAACCCACGACTTCTACATATGTCTTCTCAGGCACAAATAGAGGTGCAAACTGGAGGGTAGGGGATTGGAACGAGAAAACCTCTTGCTCTGGCGTCCAGTAGATTTCACCAGGGTCACGGCGCTGGACGATTCCCGTTATGATCACAGTGGCATGGCTGCTAACGTCATCCCAGTAGGGAACGGTTGCAAGGCGACTTCCCACCGTCATGCCAAAGGTCTCAGCGGTGTCTGGGGTTATGGCTACCTCGATGGGTTTCCCTTCGAGGTTTTCATACTCCATTGGACGGGGCAGTCTTCCCTCTATAACCTGGACGTGCTGTTCCAAGTTGTGGAGGAACTGAAAGTATGCCCTTTTGTTGTCTTTTCCGGCCATCTCTTCCTGGCCAGGCAGAGCAACGTCGAATGTGGAGCTCTTTATTCCGAAAAACCGCTCTCGAACAAGCCAGCCGACGCGTTTATCAATATTCTGTTTTGCGTAGATGGATATTTTACGGTACTCTTGAGCATCAGTAGGGCCATGCTCCGCCCGAATAAGAATGTCCAGTTCCTTAGAACTACGTTGGGATAAGGCATACCTTAGAGCCATCTCCCTCAAAGTATCGAAGTATATGACTGTGCTGGCCATGATGGCGACAGCCAGCACTACACCTACCACTACGGCAGACAGGAGCTTCCAGTGGGACAGACTACGCTTGACCACCATCTGCCAGATTGTCAAAAAACTGGTCATGCCTCTTTATCTACCTCTACGCTTTCTAGAAGCTAGCCCAAAATCCCTCACCCACTGTACTCCTCCACCAAGGGGTATGAAAAATCTGGGGGTCATCCCCAGACCCCCGACAAAGGGGTTTTGCCCCTTTGGACTTCCCATTCTTCCTCGGCCTACTAGACCTCCAAACGGGATATTTCGTGAAGACTTAGCCTAGATATAATACGATTTAACAGCAGCAGGGTATCAAAAACCACCAACATCAGGATGGCATATATCAGCACCAGGTATCCCCATTGGGTTACCAGGATAAGGGGAGGAAGAACTACCCCGCCGGTCTCGGTATGAGATAGCGAAGATACAGCCAGACTGCTCATCCTAAGCCCTGTCCAGGTGCCTAGTCCCAGGCCAATTGTGACTACTATCAAGTGCTCAAGAGCCAGGAGACCTAGAAATTGCTGCCGGGAAAAGCCAATAGCCTGTAGAAATGCCATCTCTCCGCGCCTTTGCTTTGAAAAGCCGAGAAGATAGGTTAGATAGCCCATGGCGGCTATAACCGCAATCAAACCTAGTGAGATGAACACCATGCCTTTCCAACCTGCTGTGACCAGCGGA
This sequence comes from Chloroflexota bacterium, assembly GCA_016210665.1. Classification (GTDB taxonomy): domain Bacteria; phylum Chloroflexota; class Dehalococcoidia; order Lucifugimonadales; family JACQTT01; genus JACQTT01. The sequence goes on from JACQTT010000068.1 coordinate 9,001, forward strand.
TCCAACAAGATCTCCTCAAGCTCGGCCCTTCTGTCGTGAATCTTATTGATGCCCGCCTGGGAGTCAAGAAAACTTACTACCATCTTCTCGGCCTTCGGTGCGGCTGAAAGGAAAACCTCGTTAGGAGAGGTGCTGCCGAAAAAGGAGAGGAGGTTGGTATAGCTCAGTAGCGCATTTAGATCAGCCAAGAGGAATCCACCTTTACTGGGGTCTAGTGTGGGGAAGTACTCAACCGAATCCCTGACCTCCACTGGTATCAGCTTTCCCAAGAAGGTTACCATCACGGAGTCCCCAACTTTTTTGCCCGTGTTCCCTAAAAAGGAGGTGCTGGCTACCACTGGTAATGGCCCACCAATGGGGCTGCGATATATACCTCTAACGCCCTGCTCGACAGTCTTCCCCCAACTGAAGAGAGCAGAGGCTCTTCCGTTATGTACCTCCTTGTTGCTAAGGACGAGGTTATCATTAGAGAGGGCCGAGGTAGCCTGGGGCAGCCAACTGCCTAATCTCTCAAATCCCTCTACCTCTATAGGCTGGGGCTGTGAGGGGATTTTTACCTGCACACCGTCCAGATATATGTGGCCGGGTGTACCCGACGCACCTCGGACGGATTCATATATCTGTAGCGCTTCTAGCGTAAAGGGAGACACTCCATCACCAGGCAGGTCTTCTTCCAGGAGATGCCACTCTTTGGAGCCTAAAGGTCCCAGCGATACGGTATAGCTTTTGCCTCGGCTGTCTCTCACGATGGCCCAGAAATAGATCGTCTTGTATTCATCACCGGGTTTCACCCATACACCAATCCTTGAGGCGCGTTGGGGAAGGATAATAGGAGGAGAGCTGACCTTGGTTTGAAGAGTCTCCATGACCGATGAGAGGGGTTTTTTGGAGAAGTCATCTCTGTACCAGGCCATCTTGCGAAAATCTTTAGGCTCTACCGCCAAGATAGTGAAGTTATAGCCCTGTATGGTTGTTCCTGCATATCCTGAACCTCTATAGGCCAGGGAAAGAGAGGTGACGCCAGGTATTCTGGCGTACCCCTCCCTAATTCCTGTAGTACTCGTATTCCCAAAGCCCGGAATCTCTTCAACTCTGATGTCTGTGGGGGTCTTATATAATATCCGCTCTCTATAGCTCTTTTCCAGAGTGCCTCCCATTGTGGTTGCTAAAGTGCCTAACCCTGTAACCATAACCAGAAGGAGAATCAGCCAGCTATATTGCATAGGGTTCCTGGACATATGCCATATTCCAAGGGCTATCCAGGCCGGCGCTATTCTGGAAAATGTCCTGCTCAGAACGCGGGCAACCAGAGGGAATAGCCGCAGGAATATGAGGGTAACGGCTACCAGAAGTATAAAAGGGGCAAAAAGAAGGGCCTCGTTAACGGTTCGTGATCCAAAGATCCCTCCAGATACCAGAGTACCGCGCGCCCTCAGCTCCCAGAAGACCAGCCCTCCTACTATCAAGAGACCAACGTCCACGTAATAGCGTTGAAAGAAGGGAGACTGAGGGGGTCGGGCTGCCAGCTGTTTGTGAGCGGCCAATCCAGAACGAGAACCTATCAAGAGGGGCACCATGATAGCTATAAGAGAGATAGCTCCTCCCCCCAAAGAGGCCAGGAAAGGCATCATGTTCAACTCGACTGGGAATAGATGGCCTCCGGTGAAGCCTTGAAAGAAGGGGAGCTCACCCAATATGGCGACAAGGCCCAAGGCCAAGAAAGGCGAAATTATAACTGCTACTCCCGTTAGCAGAAATCCCTCCAGTAGATAGAAGCGGAACAGGTGCCATCGTCCAATGCCACGGCTTCGCAATAGGGATAGCTCCTCCTGTCGCCTTTGGATTAGATAAAAGGCCATCATTACTAGATAGTAGAGGACGATTGCCAGCATAAGGGCAACCAGGAGAAGAAGGGGTATTCTGGAAAAGAAGAGGCGGTTCTGGAAATCCTTCAGAAGACCCACGGTCCCTGTACTCACTACAGATCTAGAAACCGTTTTGGTTATCGCCTTGTCAAAGGCTTCCAGGCTTGCAAGAGTCGAAGAGATGGGACGCTCTTTGATGATCTCCCTCTTTGCATCAATAAGCCAGAGTGCGCCTATTGCATTCTCCGGATAGGCTCTGCCTATACCTTCTATCAGGGCATCTTCTGCAACCAGGAGGGCAAGAGGCGGGTCCTGGTTCTCGGAGAAAGAGATGGGGCTAAAGAAAACGGACCCATATCCATGCCAGTACCTCTCTGTCGGGTCTATGGGTTCAACGACGCCAGTTATCAAGACCTCCTTCTTAGAAGTCCCTGCAGGCAATAGGCCAATAACGTCTCCCACGCCCAGGCTAAACAGGTCGGCACCATCTTTGGATATAGCCGCTTGCATCTGCATCTCCCCACCCCTTCGGACCACTTCTTGGCTAGGCATCTCTCCGGCCAAAAGGCGAACGTGTTGCTCAAAACCGGAAAAAGACTGGAATACGCCCATGTTAATCGGCTCTCCGGTGGCCGTCCTTCTGCGGGGTAACTTCACCTGTATGGTCGGTCCCAGAAGATATCGGTTCTTGCCAATAACTAGGTCCGGTACGTGCTCCTGGATGCCATTGCCGATCAGGGCCTCAAACTTGTCTATCTGAGAATGCTCCAGGGGTACGTAGGAGATAAGGACATCAATATCGGTTTCGGTATATAGCTGCTTATCTATAGCCCTGTCGAGACCTACCCTCTCTAGGGCACCTATGAAAATAGGCGTACTGGCGAGGACAACCGTTGCCAGAACCACACCGAGAAATATGATAGATAACATCCTCCAATCGCTGGCGCTGCGCTTTGTGATAAGTCTCCAAAGGGAAAGAGGAGGCACACGCCTCTCTCTAGCCATTTTTTTTGCAAGATTGTCGGGGCGCATAATGTCTGTAGTATATGATGTTTCTGATACGTGTAGAAGCATCCAGAAGAAGGAGAGGAAGGTCGCGTTGACACCTATAGTATCCTCTGGTAGCCTTGCCTTAAGATGTCAGAGGAGGCATCATGATTCTTGTTACGGGGCCTACAGGATATGTTGGGCGTAGAATTGTCACGGCCTTGGCCTCTAGGGGCTATCCTTTCCGCTGTCTTATTCATACTCCCTCTCGGTCTAGTTTTCTCCAGCTACAGAATGTGGAGACGGTTGAGGGAGACATAATGAACCCGAATTCTATGGTCGCCGCCTTAAGAGGCGTTGACACCGTTATCCATCTGGTAGCTGTCATAAGGAAGAAGGGAGGGAGTAACTTTGAGCGGGTAAACCATCTGGGCACTCGAAACACCTTGAAGGCGGCCAAAGAGGCGGGGGTAAAAAGATTCCTCCATGCCAGTACCATTGGGGCTGCAGACTACCCTTCTATCTCCTATCTTCATTCCCGGTGGCTGGGAGAGCAAGAGGTCATCAATAGTGACATCCCTTTTACCATCCTTAGATTCTCCCTGGGTTTCGGCGAAGGTGATGAGTTCTTTAACGTGCTGGCTGCCCTGGTTAAGGCTCTGCCAGTAGTTCCAGTTATAGGCAATGGTAAGGCAAGGTTCCAGCCCATTGCCGTAGAGGAGGTAGCCGAATGCTTTGTAAGGGCCTATGAAGATAGCAGCACAATTGGCAAGACTATAGAGATTGGTGGGCCCGAGTATCTTAGCTATGAGGAGATAATAGACCTGATAAGCCAAACCCTGAACATACGCATCGCCAAGGTTCACGTTCCAGTAACCCTTGTCCGCCCTTTGGTGAAGGTGATGGAGGTTCTTACGCCTCATCCACCTGTAACCTCTGAGCAGCTTAAGATGCTGAAGATAGATAATATTACCAAGCTGGATGCCGTAGAAAAAAACTTTGGCTTTAGACCAATGACAATCCAAGGTAAACTAGACTATATTAAGAAGATATCTTATCTGGATGCTCTAAAGATGAATTTGGGTGTCATGCCTACACA
>JACQTT010000067.1 GCA_016210665.1 Chloroflexota bacterium
CTTAAGATATGGGGTGTGACGACCCTGCTGAGCCACGGCCTCTTACAACCCAGGGCGAACCGGTCTGTCACACCTCTATACCAATGATACAAGATACAAGGGTGAGCGTGGTTTGGGATGGCTTCTGATTCCTCTCCCTCTAACCAGAGTCGCATATCCAGGGAAAATCATGGCTATAAGACTCTGTTGTGTGGCCTTGCCTTGGGTATTATACTCTTCCCAGCATTTGCGGCAGCAGAGCGGAGCTTAGTATGTATGCTGAGATAATATCCATAGGCACCGAGCTTCTGATGGGAGAGATTGTTGATACCAATGCTGCCTATCTGGCTGCCCGCCTTCCAGGCCTAGGAATAGAGCTGCGCTGGGTCTCCCAGGTTGGCGATGACATGGATAAGCTGTCCGAGGTTATTCAGCGGGCGTTGAGTCGCTCTGACCTTACCCTTACCACGGGTGGGCTGGGACCTACCTCGGATGACCTGACCAGGGAGTGCATTGCTCGGGTCTTGAGAGAGGAAATCAGAGTGGACGATAGGCTGCTGGAGGATATTAAGACGTATTTCAGGGGAAGAGGAGGAGCGATGTCCTCCTACAATATCAAGCAGGCTGCTATTATCCCGTCGGCCCAGGCAATTATCAACCCCAGGGGAACGGCGCCGGGGTGGTGGGTTGAGAAAGCAGGACACACCATTGTTGCTATGCCAGGACCTCCTGGGGAGATGGAGCGGATGTGGCAGGATGAGGTAAGTCCCAGGCTACGTCACCTAATAAAAGGGGTGGTCATCGTTACTCGCACATTGAAGACTATAGGCCTCTCCGAGGCAGCGGTAAATGAAATGATAGCCCCGTTATTTGAAAGTACCAATCCCTACCTTGGGATTTATGCCAGATCGGATGGCATCCACCTCAGGGCTATCGCCAAGGCACCAACTAACGCGGAGGCCCTGGCGCTAATTGCCCCTGTGGAGGAGCATATACTCCGTGTGCTGGGACCCTCCATTTGGGGTGTGGACAACGAGACTCCAGAAGAGCAGGTGGGAGTGCTACTAAAGAAGCGAGGCCTGACTCTGGCTACCATGGAGTCCTTCACCGGAGGCCTGGTGGCCAGCGCTATTACTGAGGTCCAGGGTAGCTCGGATTACTTCAGAGGCACTATAGTTGCCTATAGCAATGACTTGAAGGTAACCTTCGGCGTGCCTGCTGAACTTATCGAAAAGTATGGTGCTGTGAGTCCTCAGGTAGCGGAGGCGATGGCCGAGGCTGCCTGCCACCAGCTAAGAGCCGATGTCGGCGTAGGGACTACAGGGGTAGCAGGCCCTTCAGAGTTGGAGAAAAAGCCTGTCGGAACGGGGTTTATTGGCATAGCCTACAATGGCCAAACCAGGTCCATAAGCGGGCGCTATCCTCCTCAGCGCCCCTTGGTCAGGCGTCGCGCTGCTAGCCATGCCCTAGTGGAGCTGCTGCAAATGCTGCGGGGCACAGGCCAGCCATAGGCAATAGCCTTTCGCCTTCTTATCCTAGAGCTTAGTCACCCAAGTCTCTTTACAGACAGACGCCTGAGTTTCCCAACGTACCGTGTTTCTTTCCCTCCCAGCCCACCCCGGAGTGCTGCTCCGGCCAGCAGAAGGGCGACTATCATTGGGGGTTCCAGGGGGCGAAGCCCCCTAAGAGATTCCTGGGTGGGAGAGTGGGAATGACAAGGTATTATTGTGACTTAGCACTAGAAGGAGACCACCTTATCCGCCTCAGCCACCATATTCGCGAAGGCCGGAGAGGTCATGCGTTGAGCGTTCTTACCAACCAAATCCTGGTCGGTCACCCCACGGGCGTTAGATCAGGTCCCTCAGATATAAATAGGCGTACCATTGGCTACAGCTATTGCAATGAGCTCCTTTATAGGAGGCCATCCCACGGGAGAGGTGTTGGCAGCAATGGTGTCTTTCATGAGATAAGTGGCGTCGCCCAATAAAGCCACTGTAGGTTTGTGCCCAGCCTCTTTGGCCCCGTTGGCCGCAGTAAAAACCAGACCCGCCTTGGTGGGGTTATCTGTGCCGTGGGTGCCAACATATAAGATCTTGGCCATTCTCTTCCCCCTTTAGCAAGTAGAATACTCAAAACATACTGTAGAGTTAATCCATTTGTCCAGATGTATAGATTGCCATTTATTTTATAGTTCCTTATTACTCCTCTCCCAGACCTTGGCCTCCCCCCAAAGGGCCTCTTTTTCTTCCAGAGCCAGGCTAGGAAAGGACACACCCCTCTGGCGGCAGAGGCGTTCCATATAGGTAAAGCGCCGGAAAAAGCGCTCGTTGGCCCTTCGCAATGCGCTCTCGGCGTCGATAGCCAGCCACCGTCCAGAGTTCACAAGGGCGAAGAGTACATCTCCAAGCTCTGCCTCCCGTTCGTCTTGAGAAGATGCCATCTTCAGTTCATCTATCTCCTCTGCCACCTTCTCCAGCACGCCTTCTATAGTATTCCAATCAAACCCGCTATGGGAGGCTCTGTCCTGGATCGCCTGACTGTAGGCCAAGGCAGGCATAATCTTGGGGACTCCGTCCAGCAGGGACATATCGCTCCTATCCCGCTCCTGCCGCTTGATAGCCTCCCAGTTCACTTCAACCTCTCGAGCATTGGCCACCTTCACATCTCCAAAGACGTGGGGGTGTCGGCGGATGAGCTTCTCGTTGAGGATTTGAATCACTTCCTTCAGAGTAAACTCACCCTGTTCTTGGGCTATACGGCCGTGAAAGGCCACCTGAAATAGAATGTCGCCCAACTCCTCAGCCAGGCGCTTCATGTCCTCCTGTTCGATAGCCTCCAGCGCTTCATAGCACTCCTCCAGAAGATAACGCCTGAGGGAAGCATGGGTCTGCTCTTTATCCCAGGGACACCCAGGGTTGCCCCGCAGCCTCGCCAGTATTTGCACTAGGGAGTCAAAGCTTTTAAGGTCGTTGTTAGGCGTCATTTCTCCCTACGACAATCAAATAAGGTTTTCAGCACATTATACTACTTAGTTGCGGATGTACCTCAACATTCCCACCCTCCCAGGGCGGAAGGGATCTATAAGAAACTGGGGAAAAGATTACTACAGGCCCCCTCCTCGGCGTTGACAGGTGAAAGGGGCGAATCTATGATACCTCCTGAATTACCATGCTTTTCACCGCTTTTATCAAGGCGCTACTTACCCTACTCTTTTTGCTCGCCATACCGACCTTTCTGCTGGCCACCAACGTTAGATGGGCTGTCAACGAAATTCGTCTCTATGAGTACGGTTTCAACAAATACGAAGTCTCCGCCACCACAGGGTTAGAGAAGGAGGAGCTGACTAAGGTCGCCCGTGAGATCAGGGACTACTTCAACAGCAACCAGGAGCTTCTGGAGGTCAATGTAAGGCTTAGGGGCAAAGATTCACCCCTTTTCAATGAGCGCGAAGTCCTGCACATGAAGGACGTCAAGGGTCTTGTGCAGGGGGTCTATCGAGCACAGCAGTGGTCTGGGGGATACATTCTTTTATACGTTATCGCCGGGCTGGTAATTGCCCACTTCTCCTTTCTTCGGCCTCTAATCCGCTACGCCATGTGGGGAGGAGCTATAACCCTCTCCCTGGTCATCGTGGCCGGAATAGCTATCCTTGCGGGGTTTGAGAAGCTTTTCCTCATCTTTCACATAGTGAGCTTTCAAAACTCCCTATGGCAACTGGACCCCCAGAGGGACTACCTTATCATGATGTTTCCCCCGGGGTTTTTCTTCGACGCTACGAAATTTATCGCCCTCGCGACGGTTGCAGAGGCTTTAGCATTAAGCGGAAGCACCTATGGAGTACTCAGGTGGCTCCCAAGAGGCGGGCGAGCAGGCACTGGAGCCAGAGCTTCTAGACCGAGCGGCCGCAGGCACAGCCCCCGGGCCCGCAGCCAAGGCAGCCGCCACCGCCAGCCAAAGGCGTCACCTCGCCGCTCCCGCCGATAGAGAAGGAGGCAAATACCGAGAGAACCCGAGGAGACATCTGGCTACAGTCGGGACAGGGAGCATCCTCAGTCACGCGGCTCATGGGCCTCAGCATCTCGAACTTGATATCACAGCTATCGCAAAGGTACTCGTAAAGGGGCATTCTGGTCTCCTAAGAAGATCCCACCTTCTAGCTGCATATTCTATTCCCTAAACTCCAATACGGTCAACTGCTAAGTAAGCCTTGAGCCCATAAAGTCTCGATAGCCTTGAAGGAAATCTCGAATGCTTACAGCTCGGTGTCCCTCCAGTTGAAGGCGCTTTATCGCTAGAAGACCCTGGCCAGTAATAATCCCAACCTCTCCCTCAGGTTCTCTCACTACCGTTCCTATCTCACCCTCTATTTGAGCCTGCAAAGGCGTTGCTTCCAGGATTTTAAGGAGCTTGCCTCGCCAGAAGGTGTGGGTCCCTGGCCAGGGATAAAAGGCACGCACTCGACGGGCGATGACCTCGGCCGGCAACTGCCAGTCTATCTGGCCGTCTTCCTTAGAGATTTTGCGCGATAAAGTAGCCTGGGACTCATCTTGAACCTGGGGTTGAGTCTTTCTCTGGGCCCAGATAGGCAAAATCTCTATTAGCATTTCAGCCCCTTTCTTAAAAAGGCGCTGGGTCAGGGTCTCTGCGTTGTCCGTCTGCACTATCTCCATTGTCCCTTGAGCCAAGATGGGGCCCGTGTCCATCCCCTCGTCCAGCAGAATAATTGTCATTCCGGTGACCCTTTCGCCTTCGAGGACGGCCGAAACGACGGGAGAGGGGCCTCGGTATTTGGGTAAAAGGGAAGGGTGAAGATTCAAGCACCCAAGGGGAGGAATCTGCAAAACCGGAGGAGGCAATATCTTACCGTAGGCAGCCACCACAATTACGTCTGGTTTGAGAGCGGCCAGTTCACCTTGAGACTCTGGACGCCGTAAGGTAGGAGGTTGAAACAGGGGCAGACCGCGAGCCAAGGCAAATTCCTTTACAGGAGAAGACTCCAGACGTCGGCCTCTACCAGAGGGCTTGTCTGTCTGGCAGTAAACCCCTTCTATCTGGTGTCCTGCTGCGATCAGCGCCTCCAGTACCGGGATAGCGAAAGACGGCGTGGCCATAAAAACGACTCTCATATTCGCAAACCGAAGGCATTATAGGTTGGTAGAGGAAATATAACAACCGCCTTTTTGTCAAGGGGAAAATCAGGCAAAATCCCCAACATTCATTCTTGCACCGCTATTCAGGGGGGGTGTTACGGTAGTCCCGTTCCACTGATCCACCTCCTAGAAACGCATTCTCACTCTGGGGCAGGTCATGTGTTCTACCAAACAAAGGGGTAGAGCTGTGCTTTTCGGTAACCTTACCTTGAATATAAGCTTCGTAACCTAGCGAGGTCTAAGTTGAGCAGTCGTCAAGCCAGTCTAATTTGGGAAGCCGCCCTGGGAGAGCTACAGCTTAAGGTAACACGCCCTAGCTACGATACCTGGCTTAAGGAGACTGAGGGACTCTCCTTCAATGAAAACCAGCTTGTCGTGGGCACGATCAATACCTTCGCTGCCGAAATGCTAGAGCAGCGAATGCATTCCCTTATAACCCATGCCGTAAGAAAGGTAGCCAATGCCCCTGTACAAGTGCGTTTTCGAGTTATGCCTCGAAAACTTGAGCAAACCAATACACTCCCCACGTTGACGGAACCCCCTCAAGAAAGCACTGGTCTCTCTGGCAGCTCAGACATCCCAACCTCTACCGGGGATTCGTGGCCCTTACGCCTCAACCCGAAGTATAGGTTCGAGACGTTCGTTGTAGGTAAGTCTAACGAACTAGCCCACGCCGCTGCTATGGCGGTAGCCCAACACCCAGGAACTATCTATAACCCCTTATTCATCTACTCGGATGTGGGTCTGGGGAAGACTCACCTGCTCCATGCAATGGCGCACAGAGTAGTTCAGAGGAATCTCTCCGTCATATATGCCAGCACGGAGCAATTTACAAATGAGTACATAAAGGCAATAAGAGAGGGAAAAACCGAGGATTTCAGAAATAAATACCGCGGGGGCGATGTTCTGCTTCTCGACGACATCCAGTTTATCATCGGCAAGGAACAGACCCAGGAGGGATTTTTTCACACCTTCAATACCTTACACATGAACAGCCGACAGATAGTGGTTACCAGCGACCGCCCTGCTAAGGCTCTTACCTTACTGGAGGACCGCATAAGATCAAGGTTTGAGGGAGGACTTGTGGTGGATATTCAAGCCCCAGACCTGGAGACTCGCCTGGCTATCCTGAAAAACAAGGCTGACCAGCTCGGAGTTCGCTTCCCAGACGATATTCTGGAACTAATCGGCAGGCGCGTTCACCGGAACATCAGAGAGCTTGAAGGGAACTTGAATCGAGTCGTCGCTTTCTCAGACATTACACGGGAGCCAATCACAGCCGATCTGGTGAACAGGGCCCTTGCCGATCTTCTTACTGGCAGGCAGCAGTCGAAGGCTACTCCCGATTCCGTTATTGCTAAAACCTCTTCCTATTTTGGCCTTGATCAAAGCTCCTTGATGGGTCGCCGAAGAGATAAAAAGACGGCATTGACACGGCAGATTGCCATGTACCTCCTGAGAGAAGAGGCGAACAGGTCATTTACTGAAATCGGCAGACTCCTGGGAGACAAAGATCACAGCACAGTGATCCATGCCTGCAACAGAATCGCCGCTCAGATCAATAGTGATCCTCATCTTCGCCAGGACGTTCTAAACATCCGCGAGAACATACAGAAAAACAGGGATTCTTAAAAACTTACTAGATGATTGTCTAGTCCAAATTCAAGCCAAATAACTAACAGATAAACATAACCCTGTTGATAACTCCCTACTCTATGTGGATAACAGCTTGGTTATGTTGATAAGGTACCTCTAAAAGGCATCTCTTGAGACCTCTGCGGCAACACATTTGACTTCTCTTCAAATGGTTACCCTCTCTTTAGCTCCTGTTATGAGCTATTAGTAAAGAATCTATCCCCCCGCTATTTACACCTGTAATCCACTAAACTAACATCGTTATTAAGATTACTTTTATAGAATAAGATATGATCGATAAGTTAAACATAACGGTAAGAGGTGGAAATGGTGGAAACGGGTGCATAAGTTTCCACAGGGAGAAGTTTGTCCCAAAGGGTGGCCCAGATGGAGGAGACGGGGGAGATGGTGGTAGTGTTTTCTTAGTAGGAGATTCTAACATAAGTAGTCTAGTGTCCTTTAGATTTAAAAAGAGATTTGATGCAGAGGACGGTGGTTCAGGTGAAGGAGGCAACAGGCATGGAAGAAATGGAGTAGATATAGAGGTGTTCGTCCCTTTAGGAACTCAGGCATGGTCTGTAAAAGGTGGCGTAAGTGAGCTATTAGGCGAAACCGGTGAAATTGGGAGACGCCTTATTGTAGCGATGGGAGGCAAAGGTGGCCGTGGGAATAGAAGATTTGCATCATCAACAAACGTGACTCCATTGCTGGCCGAGGCAGGTGAGAAGGGAGAGGAGACTAATCTTCTGCTTGAACTCAAGCTTTTGGCCGATGTGGGGATCATTGGGCTGCCCAATGTAGGCAAGTCTAGCCTTCTAGCTGCGTCTTCCCACGCTCGGCCAAAGATTGCCGATTATCCTTTTACGACAGTTGAGCCATTCTTGGGAGTTGTGACTACGAAGGGAGAGCCTTTTGTTGTAGTAGATATCCCCGGTCTCTTGGAGGGAGCACACAGAGGAGTCGGCTTAGGCCATGACTTTCTTAGGCATATCGAGAAGACGAGGGTTTTGCTTCATGTGTTAGATGGCTTATCCCCCGATCCTTTGAAGGACTGGCACCAGACTAATGAAGAGCTAGGGGCATATAATGCAGATATCGCTCTCAAAACTCAGGTGCTGGCCATAAACAAAGTGGACATGCCCCAGGTCAGAAATCGAGTTACAGAGTTCAGGGAGGTATTTGAGAAGAAAGGACAAAAGCCATTTGTTATCTCGGCGCTGTCTGGCGAGGGACTGGAGCCACTGTGGGCTGAGGTCTTGAAGATATTGCGCCAGTCAGGAAGCACCATTTCAGATGTGAAGTCTGAATATCACCCGGTCCTAAGACCGCGACCTGGAAGAGGCGGAATGGAGATAAAAAGCGAGAACGGGGTATATATGGTACACTTTTCCAGAGCTGAGCGGATAGCCGCCATGGCCGATGTCAAAGATTGGCGTGTCCGAGCTCAGCTTTATAATGAACTCTCTAAGATGGGAGTGGTCAGAGCTCTCGAGGCTAAAGGTATAAAGAGCGGGGACATCGTTCGCATAGGCGATATAGAGATGGAGTGGCTGTAGATGAAGGTGGGAGTAATGGGGGGGACCTTTGACCCGATACACCTGGGCCATCTTATTGTGGCAGAAGAGGCACGCATTAGATTGTCGTTGGAGCAGGTAATCTTCGTCCCCACAGGGGACCCCTGGCTCAAGGCAGGGAGGGAGATCTCACCTGCCCATCACAGAATGGCTATGGTGAAGCTGGCTATATCATCTAACCCCTTCTTCAGAGTATCTCCCATAGAGATAGAGAGGCCTGGACCCTCTTACTCCGTGGTTACTCTAGAAGCACTGAAGGCGACTTTTCCCCCCGAGGCCGAATTCTACTTTATCCTTGGCATGGATTCTCTTAGGGACCTGCATCGCTGGCATTCGCCGGAGAGGCTTTTCAGCCTTTGCACCCTTGTCACTTTTGCCAGGCCCGGGTTTCTGCACTTCGATACTGCCTCACTAGACAAGATATCGGCGGGTGCCTCCCGCAAGATAGTGCTCATTGAGGGGCCTCTTATAGATATAAGCGGTACGGAGCTACGACGTCGGCTGGCTCAGGGTAATTCGGTATGCTATTGGGTGCATCCAGAGGTGGAGGAGTATATTCGTAGGCACGGACTTTACCAGCCTGCGGTTGCAAGGAGCTGATCTTTTAGACGTCGCTAACGAAAAATCTAGGGAGAAGGTCAGAGGATGGAGAACAGGAACAAGATTGCAGTCGGATCATCTCGATCTGGAGAAGTGGCGGAGCTTCTGCTGAGGCTTAAGGCGGTGGCCATCAACACACAGAACCCCTTTGTCTATTCGTCAGGCATAGTGAGCCCCATCTATACAGACTTGAGATTGTTGATGTCCTATCCCAAAGAGAGAGAGCTTATAGTCAATCATCTGTGCAGCCTGATCTCTGAAGCTTGTGGGATGGACGATGTTGATGGAGTTGCTGGCATAGCGACGGCGGGCATACCTTGGGCAGCATGGATTAGCGCCGCTATATCTAAGCCTATGGTCTACGTACGGGATTCGGCCAAAGAGCACGGAAAGGGACAGAGGGTGGAAGGAAGAGTGGTTGACGGCCAACGCCTGATAGTCATAGAAGACCTGGTGAGCACAGGTGCTAGCGCCATATCGGCAGCAGTGGTCTTGAGGGAGATGAAGGCAACGGTTGACTATTGTTTTGCTATTTTCACGTACGGATTGCCTCAGGCAGCGAAGACCTTTAATGAAGCACGGCTGAATCTATGGACTCTCACCCACATTCAGGAGCTGTTAGAGGTAGCCAGGAGTCGCGGCTACCTAAGCAACGAGGAGCATCAGGCTGTCGTGGCATGGTACACGGCAAGTATCCTGTAGGAGATAAGAGTGTAGGCCCACTAGGGACGGGTTTCACAAGGAAGGTAGGAAGAGTGGTAGAGACGGTTGGGCAGCAGAAGAGGATTCTAGCTGAAGCGGATAAGCTCCGGGAATTTGCGGCGCAGGTCTTCCTGAAGCTTGGTGTACCTGAGGATGATGCCCGTATCTCTGCCGATGTATTGGTACGCGCCGACCTTCGAGGTGTGGAGACTCATGGCATTTCAAACAACAACCTGGGTCGTATCTATGTTCGAGGTATCAAGGACGGAAGGATCAGTCCCAAGGCCAAAATCAAGATCGTCCATGAGACCCCGGTAACGGCGGTGGTGGACGGGGATGGGGGACTGGGGCTGATGGTAGGGGTGCGAGCGATGAACATCGCCATCGAAAAGGCTCGCAGCTCCTATATAGGGCTGGTGTCTGTGTGCAACAGCCGCCACTTCGGCATGGCCCAGTATTTCTCTATGATGGCGGTGCTCCACGGCATGATTGGCATCTCCTCTACGAACGCCTCTCCACTGGTTCTGCCGACTGGGGGTAAAGAGGCGGTGGTTGGTACAAATCCTATCAGCGTCGCCGCCCCATCCGGGGTTGAAGCACCCTACTGCCTGGACATGGGTACAAGCGCCATCGTCTTCCAGAAGGTGATTCTCACGGCTCGCCTTGGCAAGACTCTGCCCCTTGGGGTAGCCGCCGATAAGGATGGAAAGCCTACCACCGACCCCCTGGTGGCTCGTGACGCTCGCAAGCTCTTTCCCCTGGGAAGCACCCCAGAGCTGGGCAGCCACAAGGGGTATGGCCTGGGTATCCTGGTGGACATATTGTGCGGTCTGCTCTCCGGCCAAGGCGCTAGCATCCAATTAGGTGTCGGCGGGGGATCTGGCGCAGGATCGGGTCATTTCTTTGGAGCGATTCGAGTGGATGCCTTTAGGCCTATGGCGGAGTTCCAGGCCCAGATGGACGACATGATTCAGCGCATCCATCGCACTCCAACGGTGGAGGGTGTAGAAAAGGTTCTGGTGGCGGGGGAGATAGAGCATACGACAGAGCAGAAGCGTCTAAG
>JACQTT010000069.1 GCA_016210665.1 Chloroflexota bacterium
CCCCAGTGGACAGGATATACTATAGGATTCCAGATCGTACACAGCTACCTTGAAAGACATCCCGGCGTTCGACCAGCTTCCCTGGTCGGCCTTCATGCCAGGAGCATCTATGAAGGGGCTGGTTACGAAACCGCGCTAAAAGAGATGTAAGCCTGGCAGGTAAGGGGAGAGGTTCAGTTGGGTCTCCGCTCGGGGCCAAAGCTGATCGCCTTCACCATGTTCCTAAATAGACTCTATCTCTCCCTCGGAGTCTAATGCCACAATCCCAGGATGCCTCCAGTAATGACAAAGGCGACCAGTTGGTGTGCCATGTTTATCACGTAAACGGAGCGGGAGCGGCCTTCAAAAAGTACCGTGAGGAGGCTGGTGGTGACCACGAATCCTAACCACATAACCAATCCTACCAACGCACCTTCAAAAATGGTGTCCGCTGGCCTGTAGTCTATGACGAGCTCCATGGTATAGGAAACTAGGAAAGCTCCCACCATGGTGAGGCCGTAAGTTCTTGCGGCCACCATTTTTGATTGCATCGCTTGGTGGTTTCTTTGGAAGGCCTCTTTGCCTATAGTCTTCTCGACTCCCGCAGTCCACGGCTTTACAAACAGGATTGGGGAGTACCAGGCGGCACCGATGACCATGTTCACGATCGTAGCGACAAGCACACCAACCCAGTTAATCTCTACGTTTGGCATGGAACACCTCCTACTTAGTTAGTAACGTAATCTCTAGCATACATGACCTGTCCTGGCGAGGACATTACCATAAGGCACGACCATAGATAAGAGGGATCGTAAACCTGGTGCCGCTGTCCGTCCTTATAGTGCGAGATTTAGAAGGCAGCCTAGCATAGCGAATTCCAATATAGCAGAAGATTTGCCCAAAATGTATAGAGGTCGTCCTTCGCCTAGACGCATCGTGACTAGCGTGACATACGCCCTTCGCGACGGTGAGGAAAAGAGCGAGCCAAAGAACGAGGAAGGCTCAAGAAGCCTGCAAATCCTTGACTACTTTCAGAAGCTCTTCGTCCTTGGGCATCCCCTTCTTCACGTAGCGCACCACACCCTCTTTGTCAACGATGACAACGGTGCGCTGAATGCCTCGCAACAACCCAGCAGCCCCGTAAGCCTTGGCTACGGAGCGGTCTTCGTCCACCAGCAATGGAAAGTTGAAGCCGTGCTTTCTAGCAAACCTTTCGTGGGAAGAAAGGGTTCCGGGGTTCACCCCAAGTATCTGAACATCCAGGGTTTCAAACTTCTCCCTGTCGTCCCGCAGGGCCGAAAGCTGGCGGGTTCAGCCAGGGGTGCTGTCAGCGCAGTAAAAGACCAATAAGACGCTCTTGCGCCCCTTGAACTGAGAAAGGGTGACTTCAGTATCACCAGTGCCCTTTAGGGCAAAATTCGGTGCATCATCGCCTGGGTTTAAGGCCAATTGCTCTCTCCTCCATAGAAGAATGAAGCTGCCCCATCTACATCCAAGCCGAAGGTTTACGGCTCAATTTCCGCTTAATCCTCGCTATTGGCAGGCCATATTGTATCACAGCATCCTACGGGTAGGTTGGACGGTTCCTGAGCGGTGTCGTCTTGAAAGATCTGACCTTCCTACCTCAGAGCTAACGCCGGGCAGTTTCCTGTGGTAAAATAGCTAGGAAAGCGGGGGATGTGATGTGGTGCGTAGTCACCTTGCAAGAGTGAGGGTAGCTCAAAAAGCAAAAGGGAAGGAGATCTGCATGGACGGAAAGGGACAGAGGCAGTTTGTTAAGTATAACTTCTACAAGGTAGAGCCCTCCTGGCGCCGACTGCCTGATAAGGAGCGCAGGCAGAGCAAGGAGGAGTTCATGACGGTAGTTGAGGAGTTCGCCTCCCAGATGTTTATACGCAGCTTCAGCCTGGTAGGCCTACGAGGCGACGCCGATTTCTTGTTGTGGCAAGCCTGCGATTCCCTAGAGACTCTGCAGGAGATGGCCACCCGCCTCTGGTCCACCAATCTGGGACATTACCTGCATCAGCCCTACTCTTACCTGGCCATGACTAACAGGTCTCAATATTTGGGGACACACCGACACGAAGGGCAGGAAGGGATACGCGTGCGCTTGCGTCCGGGGGATGCCAGATTCTTTATAGTGTATCCCTTTCTCAAAACCCGCGACTGGTATCTGCTGCCTCAGGAAGAGCGTCAAAAGATGATGACCCAGCACTTTCGCATAGGACACAAATATCCTTCGGTTAAAATCAATACCACTTACTCTTTTGGCCTGGATGACCAGGAGTTTGTTGTGGCCTTTGAGACGGATAGCCCCTCGGACTTCCTGGACCTGGTGATGGAGCTAAGAGAAAGCGAAACCAGCCGCTATACCCTCCGGGATACCCCTATATTCACCTGTATCCATCGCTCTCTGAAGGAGACTCTGGATAGCCTGGGTGGGTAGAGAGGCAGCATTACAGGGTAACGCGGTCTCATTTGAGCATTCGCCGCAGCACTGTTTGAAGGACTCCTCCGTTGCGGTAATAGTCTATCTCCACCGGTGTGTCTATGCGGCAAATCACGCGGAACGTAGATTCCCGCCCGTCATCTCTTCGAGCGTGTACACGGACTTCCTGGCCTGGCTTTAGCCCTTCGGCAATTCCTACCACATTATAGGTTTCAAAGCCCGTAAGGCCAAGGGACTGAGGGTTCTCGCCTGCCTTAAATTGAAGGGGAAGAACACCCATCCCCACTAGGTTGCTGCGATGGATGCGCTCGTAGCCTTCGGCAATGACGGCTTGCACTCCCAGCAGTTGAGGTCCCTTAGCCGCCCAGTCTCGGGAGCTACCAGAGCCATACTCCTTCCCGGCGATAACTATTAAGGGCACTCCTTCTCCTTGATAGCGAATGGAAGCATCGTAGATGCGCATCTTCTCACCGCTGGGCATATATAATGTCCAGTCTCCTTCGCTGTCTGGGACGAGCTTGTTTTTCAGGCGAATGTTGCCAAAGGTGCCCCGCACCATCACGTCGTGATTGCCTCGTCTTGCGCCGTAGGTATTAAAGTCTCTAGGCTGGACGCCCTTCTGGATAAGAAACTGGCCTGCTGGCCCTTGAGGGGCAATGCTTCCTGCGGGGGAGATGTGGTCAGTGGTTATCGAGTCTCCCAGCATTACCAGCACGCGGGCTTCCTTTATGTCCTGCTTCTTCGGGACCCTGGTGGAGATGTCCTTGAAGAAGGGCACCTCCTGCACATAGGTCGAGGCGGAGTCCCAGGCGAAGAGGTCACCCTCTGGCACGGGGAGGCTACTCCACTGGTCGTCTCCTTCAAAGACTTCGGCGTATCTCTCTTGGAAGATCGCTGGATTAAGGGATCTCTCTATTGTTTTTCGGATTTCATCCTGGCTTGGCCAGATGTCCCGCAAATATACTGACTCACCCCGGGCATCACGGCCAAGGGGATCCTTGAGAATATCTATATCCACGCTACCCGTCAGGGCGTAGGCTACCACCAGCATGGGGGATGTCAGGTAGTTAGCCTTAACTTCAGAATGGATGCGTCCTTCGAAGTTGCGGTTGCCGCTCAAGACGGCCGCAGCTACAATGTCCTCCGCGTTGATGGCCTGGGAGATGGCTTCTGATAGAGGGCCGCTGTTACCAATGCAGGTGGTACAGCCGAAACCCACAATGTGGAACCCCTGGGCCTCCAGGTACGGCAACAGCCCCGACATCTCCAGGTAGTCCTTCACTACCCGCGAGCCAGGCGCCATGCTCGTCTTCACCCATGGCTTGGTCTTGACTCCCCGCTCCAGAGCCTTTTTAGCCAGAAGTCCAGCCCCTATCATAACCGACGGGTTGGAGGTGTTGGTGCAGCTAGTGATAGCGGCTATGACCACGGCTCCGTGATCTAAATTGAACTCATGTCCGTTCTGACGTACCGAGACCTTACCTTTCCCAGAGGAGGAAGCGGCCGCCTGCCCTGGGAGGATCTCTTTCTTGTAGTCTTTGGCAAGGGACAGGTGGAAGGCGTTTTTCATCTGGCTCAAGGACACCCGGTCCTGGGGTCGGCGGGGGCCCGCCATACTTGGCTCCACCTTTGCCATGTCTAAAGCCAGGGTGTCGCTATATTGGGGGTCAGGGGTGGCATCGGTGCGAAACAGCCCTTGTGCCTTTGCGTACTGCTCTACAAGGGACACCAGAGTCGGAGGTCGGCCGGTGCCTCGCATATAATGGAGGGTCTCCTCATCAACTGGGAAGAATCCGACGGTGGCTCCGTATTCTGGAGCCATGTTGGCTATGGTGGCCCGGTCGGCCAGGGGCAAGTAAGTTAGCCCGGGGCCATAGAACTCTACGAACTTATCCACCACACCCTTGTTGCGCAACATCTGGGTTACTGTCAGTACCAGGTCTGTGGCCGTAGTCCCTTCCTGAAGGGCGCCAGTCAGCTTGAAACCTACGACTGCTGGCAGCAGCATGTAATAGGGCTGTCCCAATAAGACTGCCTCGGCCTCTATTCCACCTACACCCCATCCCAATACGCCTAGACCGTTGACCATGGTTGTGTGAGAGTCGGTGCCCACAAGGGTGTCTGGAAAGGCAGTACCTCCGTCTTTGCCGTCACGGGTGGTGACAATGTTGGCCAGATACTCCAGGTTGACCTGATGGCAAATACCAGTTCCAGGAGGAACAACGCGGAGGTTCCGAAAGGCCCGCTGGGCCCATCGCAGAAGGGCATAACGTTCTCGGTTGCGTTCAAACTCCCTTTCGACGTTTAAGGCAAAGGCTCCGGCAGAACCGAAATAATCTACCTGAACTGAATGGTCTATGACGAGGTCGGCAGGCACAACGGGGTTTATCTGGTTGGGGTCACCGCCTGTGCGGAAGAGCGCTGAGCGCATGGCGGCCAAGTCCACCACGGCGGGCACTCCAGTGAAGTCCTGCATAAGCACCCGACCAGGCATAAAGGGTATCTCACGCCTTGGGGGAGTGGTAGGATTCCATCGCGCAACCGTATGCACATCCTCTTCCCGTACCAGGTATCCGTCTATGTTGCGCAGAACACTCTCCAAAAGGATACGAATGGAGAAGGGCAAGGAGGCTTGCTTTACCAGACCATCCTTTTCCAGGCGGGTCAAGTCGTAGTATGACAGGGGCCCCCGGGCTGTCTGCAGAAGGCCTCGAGCTCCAAAGGGGTTCGTTTTGTTAGTCACGCCTGCCCTCCCATGATATTAAGAACTTTTATCATTCTAGCATACTCCTTAGTGCCTGCGACCAAATTAACAGTGCATATTTATCTCAACCGATAATCCTTCGGTATGCATCTTTTCATAACAAGTGCCCCAGAGAATAGGCTCCCTGGAGCACTTGTTATCTGTGGAGGTCTCTTCGGCCGTCCAGGTCAATGAGCTGTGCTAGGGGAGGTGGTTCCCTGGGGTTTTAGCGAGTCCACTTTTGATCGGGTTGCTGACTTATCTTTGAAGAAGTCGTAGTTAATTGGCGTCCACGCCTTCCAGTGCTCCGGCACCGAATCCTCAGGGAATATAGCCGCCACTGGGCAAACAGGCTCGCAGGCAGCGCAGTCTATGCATTCGTCCGGGGAGATGTAGAGCAGTCTATCCTCTGGATCGTCCAATCCATAGATACAGTCCACTGGACACACATCTACACAGGCTCCATCTTTCACATCGACACAGGGTTCGGCGATGATGTATGTCATTGACACTCACTCCTTATCAATTGTAGTCCTTCCTTCAGGTTCATATTCCAGCCGTTCCTAATTAAACAGCATAATCATCATTATATATTAAAAACCCTCTAATCTCCAAGAGGGCGAACATCTAGCTCTACTTTAAGTTTGTGGTCGCTATAGTAGAAGAGCTCCCAAGGGCGGAAGGACTCTACAAAGAGCTTGGCCTCGTGTATGGTGGCGAAGTCCTTCTTGGCTCGCCCTGGATCATAGGTCATCGTTTTTGCCAGGGCATCGAACCCGCGAGGTGTACGTCTGACTCCACCTACCTCTACCTCTTCTCCATTCTCCTGCCTGAGGTAGAGGCGTTGCCCTGTCCTATGTTCTCGCCAGTATAGTTGAGTTGCCATTACCTAATAATCACCAATCAATTGACAAGACATCAATGTAGCACTGCTCGGCGATACCGTCAAGCATATCTCCTGGCCCATCTATTAAGCTGGGCACTCAGTACACGTATCGAACTTTTTGAGGCCAGATTTAGTGCCTAGAAGTTATTCGGAAAAGCCTTTACTACCCCCCGCCTGAAGGCGGGGGCATCAATGCCCCACCCTCCAGGATGGGGTCTGAGAGGGAATTTCCGAACAGCCACTAATACCCGCTTTACCTCATCAGGCTTTCCGGGCCTGAGTTTAGGCAACTATCTGTACCTCGTCTATGGCAACTTCTATGGGTATCGGTTCTCCTAAAGCCCGATGGGCTTCAATATGCAGCCGAATAGCATCCTTAATATTCTCTAGAGCTTCTTCATAGGTTTCCCCCTGGGTATAACAACCCTGAAGAAGCGGGACCGACGCTACGTAAAGTCCATCTTCATCACGTTCTACTACTACTGTAAACTTATAATCTGGCATTTTTGTTTACTCCTTTTTTGCCCTCTACAAGTTACCAGGGCATGTCTGCTGGCTCTGGTTGTGGGTATTCCCTTTCTACCTCGCCATCGTTATCGTATGTTCGAAGTCGAATTATAATGTCGTTGACGACAAGGGCTTCTACGTAGTTGTTTAGCCAGTTGTCCAGGAAGTCTAAAGTAACCTCGAAACCTGGAATTAGGTCGTATTCATAACCCTTCAACTCACCTCTCTCAACTTCAAATATCAATTTTTGGTCTCTAATTGCTTGAAATCTACCGCTAACTTTGAAGGCACTTTCAATTCTCTGTGCCCCTTCCACAACGTTTTGTGCCGTCTTCGCAAACTTATTTAGCCATTCGCTTTCTGGCTTATTGTATCGTTCAATATTTATCTGCTTTAGAAAAATCTGCTCGACGTCCGCCCATTTGGGAGCCCACTGATACATATCTCCCGTGTCATCCAAAAACGTAACCAGCATTAATGCTCCTACTCGTTCTACAAGGTCGATTTTTGAAAAGCGAAGTTTCTTAACCACAACTACGCCACCTCTATTTTGTTCTTTTCAATAGCATGGCAGCTTTACAGGAGGGTAGACATAGCCCATAGCAGACAACTGATTAAACAAAGAGATAACCAGCTAGTTTAGGGAATATTATTACCTTTTCTGGCTGGGGAGCGTGGATTCGAACCACGGCTAGCAGATCCAGAGTCTGCCGTCCTACCGCTAGACGACTCCCCAACATCGCTCCTAATTCTACCACCTGCGTCTGCCTCCAACAAGGCGATATGCTAGAAGCGCAATATTGGCACAAGGGGAGATTGGGCCTTGCACAAAAAGCCGGCTAGACGTCCACCGCTTATGGCTCGACAAGCTCACCACGAGGGGTGTAAACCCGTTCTTCCTGAGCCTGCCTGTCCTGAACAAAGCCGAAGGGTCGAAGGGTGATCAAACTATCCACTTGGAGTTTTCGTGCAAGGCCGAGGCGATTGTTACAACTCATCCTCACAGCTGTATGCTACAATCAAGCAGCCCTGCTCCTTTCTTCACTAAACCGGAGGTCAGGCTCTCTTGTCTGTGAACTTCAAAGACTCCCTTCGCTACTGGATCAGGCTAGGATTCACAAACTTCGGTGGACCTGCCGGCCAGATTGCGATGATGCATAAAGACCTGGTGGAGCGGAAACAGTGGATCTCCGAAGAGAACTTTCTTCGTGCTCTCAACTTCTGCATGATCCTGCCTGGTCCAGAGGCACAGCAATTGGCCACATATATTGGCTGGAGGATGCACGGGATCTGGGGCGGACTGGTGGCCGGAGTCTGGTTTATTCTCCCATCGATTTTTGTTCTTTTGGCGTTGAGTTGGCTTGCTGCTGCATACAGGGATGTCTCCTTTGTATTTGGCATATTTTATGGCTTGCAGGCGGTGGTAATCGCCATTGTCGCAGAGGCGGTGCAGCGTATAGGCAAGAGAACACTTCATCATTGGGTGCTATTCCTGTTCGCAGTGGGAGCGTTTGTCGCAATATACTTCTTGCGAGTGCCTTTTCCGGCAATCGTTTTTGCTGCTGCAACTCTGGGCATCATCCTTTCACTGCGGTGGCCCCAGGTCTTTCGTCCACGGGGACATGGTCCTTCGGGAGAGAAAGGTCAAGGTAATGAGACGCCAACGACCATGGCTAGCTACCCACCAATCACCCGAACTGTAAAGGTCATATCTATATTTGTTGTTCTATGGATATTGCCTGTGGGTGCGATAGTAGCCTGGCTAGGCTTTTCTAATATCTTTATCCAAGAGGCGGTGTTCTTTACCGGGGCGGCCTTTGTGACTTTCGGGGGTGCATATTCCGTATTGAGTTACATCGCTGACGTCGCAGTTAACGTTTATGGGTGGTTAGAACCTGGTCAGATGGTCCAAGGATTAGCACTAGCGGAATCTACCCCTGGCCCCCTGATTATGGTGACCCAGTTTGTTGGATTCTTAGGTGCTTGGAAGTTGCACGGAGAGCTTTCACCAGTTCTCAGTGGGACCCTGGGTGCCTTGATAGTAACCTACGTTACCTTTCTTCCATGCTTCATGTTTATTTTCGCCGGTGCACCCTATGTAGAAGCTCTGGCGGGAAACCATCGTTTGCAGGCGGGGCTAGTTGGGGTTACCTCGGCCGTGGTAGGCGTGATTCTGAACCTGGCGGTCTTCTTTGCTACTCACGCCCTATTCCCTAAAGGAGGCCAAATAGACCTGTTCGTCTTGGTGCTCTCGGTTATCGCCTTCTGGGTGTTATGGAGGCTGCGTTGGCAGATTCACACGGTGGTAGGATGGGGTGCCGCCATTGGTGTAGCATGGGTTCTGGGGCGGAATGCCTTGAGTCTATGAAACCACTTTGCTCGCAGCGCTAACTTTTCGAACTAGGCACGTTTTATAATTTTTCGGCTTTTGTTAGCTTCATATTCTCTAAAGGTCTGAGTTTGGGGTCTCTGCCCTAACAGGGTGCTGAAAAACGCTTTCGACTATCCCCCTGACCCCCTTCCTGAGGCTTTGCATCAAAACTGCCCCTTGAATCAAAAG
>JACQTT010000070.1 GCA_016210665.1 Chloroflexota bacterium
GATAAAGAGAAACTCCAGGAAGAGATAAAACCCTCAGAGGGTGTCCCGGCGCTA
Organism: Chloroflexota bacterium; assembly: GCA_016210665.1. Lineage (GTDB taxonomy): Bacteria > Chloroflexota > Dehalococcoidia > Lucifugimonadales > JACQTT01 > JACQTT01. The sequence goes on from JACQTT010000070.1 coordinate 55, forward strand.
CGGATACCTCTTAGATGGGAGTGGGCCCTCTACGGCTCCCTGGTGCTTATGGCGGCGGTTATGCATTTGTGGGACCTGGGCTCACGGGCTATGCACCACGACGAGAGCCTTCATGCCTACTATTCCTGGAACTTCTACATGGGCAGGGGTTATCAGCATAACCCATTGATGCACGGCCCCTTCCAGTTTCATGGCAATGCCGCCCTTTTCTTCCTGTTCGGCGACAGCGACTATACGGCTCGCCTTTTATCGGCCCTCTTTGGCACCTTTCTTGTCTTCATGCCCTACTTTTTGAGGAGTAGGCTGGGGCAGGTTGGCTCCCTATTAGTAGCGACCTTTCTGACCTTCTCTCCGGTAATGCTCTATTTCAGCCGCTTCGCTCGCAACGATATATACATGGCCGTTTGGAGCCTTGGTCTGGTGATAGCTCTGTGGCGCTATATTGATGAGAAGAAGAACCGATACCTCTACGCGCTGGCGGCTCTTCTGGCCATGGCCTTCTCTACCAAGGAGACTTCGTATATAACTGTCTTCGTCCTTGGCAGTTTCCTTTTCCTCTGGGCGCTACCAGAGATAGTCTCCGTCCTATTGAGGAAGAAAAAGCTTTCTCAATTATCGTTCGCAGGCATTCTGTTTCTGCTGTTATTTACCTTGACGCTTCCTTTATGGTCTGCGGGCATTGGCCTGTTTCAAGATGGCCTGGGAGTTGTGCTAGCGAGCAAAGAGTTTAACGCTGGCCCAGTTGGGGTTCCTTCGGGATGGGGCATTCTTGTTGCGGCTCTTGTGGTGATTCTGTTCTTTTCGATATCGGCAGCTCTAGGGGTCGTCTGGAACTGGAGGCTGTGGCTGGGATGCGCCGCAATCTTCTCCTCCATCTGGACGCTTTTGTACACGACCTTCTTGACCAACTTGCCGGGAGTAGGCACTGGCATGTGGCAGTCTCTGGGTTACTGGGTTGTGCAGCAGGAGGTCAGGAGGGGAGGGCAGCCCTGGTACTATTATTTCGTCATAACCTCTATCTACGAGTTTTTGCCTCTATTTTTTGGCGTGATAGCCGCTATTTTTTACATGCGCAAAGCCGACCTCTTCAGGGTGTTTCTGGTCTATTGGGCCGTGATGACCTTTGTCCTTTACACCATCGCAGGGGAGAAGATGCCCTGGCTATTGGTCAACGTAGCTCTTCCTGTAATCGTCCTGGCAGGCAGGTTTATCGAAGACATCGCTACCTCTATATCCTGGCGTCGCCTGATGACCCAGGGTGGCCTTTTTCTTATTTCCGGCGTGCCCCTGCTTCTGATCCTTCTCTGGCGTTTAGCCTTCCTACAGATAAATACGAGGGAACGTCTCGGCATCCTTTCTCTTGGGTTGTTATTAACCCTTGTCATCGCTCTCATAGGAGGTGCTCTGTATCTGGGCCGTCGAGTTGGATATGGGCAGGTGCTGCGGTTCTCCTCCCTGGTATTGGCGGCCTTCTTACTGGTTTTTACTGTTAGGGCCGCGTGGATGGCTAGCTACAAGAATGGGGATACTCCTGTGGAGATGCTGGTGTACACCCAGACCTCGCCAGACATATCCAGAGTGGCGCGGGAGATAGAGCGATATGCAAAGCTCACAGGTAAGGGGATGGAGTTGCCTGTGACTATTGATGCCACGGATGGCTACTCCTGGCCGTGGGCCTGGTACCTGCGTAACTATACCAAGGTCGGCTATCCGTGCTACAGCACCGAGCCAGGTTGCGCTTCTATGAAAGCTACCCCAGATTCGGCCGTGGTGATCCTTAATACTCGAAACCAGACCAGCTCCGCGTCCTTCTTAAAAGAGAGATATTCTGAGGGCATATTCATTAGGCATCGCTGGTGGTTCCCTGAGGTTTATAGAGACATGACCTTGAATAAGCTAACAAGGGCACTAAAAGACCGCAAGGAATGGCGCAAAGCGGCCGATTATTTCCTCTACCGCAAGTTTGGCAGCCAGCTTGGCTCTACGGATGCCTATTTTTACTTTTCTCAAGACCTGGCTAAATTGGCCTCGCCTTGAGGATGCCTCTGAGTCTTTGAAGGTGTTGCACGGTACGCCTTGCTGCAAGGGAAGCCGCTTTGAGTTTGGCTAACGAGACGCCGATTGCCTCTTGGGGCCAGGGATTATATACTGAGTCTGTTATTCATCTGAGCTTTATGGGGGATTGCTTGGGGGTTACAAGTGATTAAGTCCCCGAAATTCTGGGTAGGCTTCAGTGTAAGCCTTCTCTTCTTGTTGCTTTTCTTCTTCCCCCTTCCTGGAACGCCCTTAAAGAAACCTCTTGATTTTCACGAAGTGGGTCGGTTTCTCAGCACGGCCAATTACCTTTACGTGATTCCTGCCATAGGCTCATACTTCGTGGCCGTTGGCTTCAGAACCTTGCGCTGGCAGTTTCTGCTAAAGCCGCTTCGTCCTGTTCCTGCAAGGCGTCTCTTTCCGGTGATAATAGTGGGGTACATGGCCAATAATCTGTTGCCTTTGCGTCTGGGGGAGCTAGTAAGGGTTTATTATTTGGGTAAGAAGGAGCCAGTAAGCAAGAGCTCCGCTCTGGCCACCGTTGTCGTTGAACGGGTGTTTGATGGGCTGACCCTTCTGTTTTTTGTGTTTATGTTAGCTTTCACTCTCCCTGTAGTCGGATTGGTCCAAGGATTGGGAGAGAGCGCTGGCATACCCTGGATCCTTCTGGCTACCGTTACGGTGGTGCCCTTCTTCGTTGCAACGGGGCTTCTCATGCTGCTCTCCCAGGCCCCAGGCCCTGCCCTGAAATTGATGAATCTGCTGATCGCTCGCCTTCCCGCCGGCCCTCGACTCAAGGTGTCAAGAGTTGTAGAGCTATTTATCGACGGATTAAGGGTTTTGCGCAGTCCACGGCGAATTTTGTGGGTTTTTGCTATTTCCCTATTCGTTTGGCTCTTTGAGGCCTTCAAGTATTTTCTTATCGGCATCTCCTTTGACCTACAGAGCTCTTTCATAGGATGGGGAGAGATGGCCGGGGCGATACTCCTGATTACGGCGACCTCTAATCTCGCCACCTCTCTTCCATCGTCCCAGGGTGGCGTCGGCCCCTTCGAGTTTTTTGCAGCGGCAACCCTTGTGCTTTTAGGAGTGGGGCGCAGTCTGGCCTCCGCCTATGTCGTAGCTCTGCATGTCGCCCTTTTGGTGCCGGTAACCATTCTGGGTCTTGTAATCTTATGGTCTGAAAACCTGTCTCTGCCTCAACTGGCACGCCAAAGAACGGTCTCCAGTAATCATGAGTTTCAGACAACTTCCATTCCTGTGAAGAGGGAAGACTCACCTTGAGAGTGGGCATTATCGGGGCGGGGGCTACCGGCTTGGCTGCCGCGTATGACTTGGGAAAGCTCGGCCACCAGGTAGCAGTTTATGAGAGATCTCCTTTCCTGGGGGGACAGGCCTCCACCTTCGATGTGGGAGGTGCCCGTCTGGAGAGGGGTTATCATCACCTTTTTACCAGCGATACGGATATGGTAGGTCTCATCCATGAGCTGGGCCTGGGTTCCAAGCTTCGCTGGATAGACTCCAAGGTGGGTATATTCCACCAGGGTAAGATCTACAACTTTGTAACGCCTCTTGATCTCCTTAGGTTTACTCCCCTGAGTCTGCCAGACCGATTTCGTTTGGGATTGGTTACGTTGTATCTGCGGAGGTACAAGAACTGGCGTAAGCTGGAGAGTGTAACTGCCGATGCTTGGATACGGAAATACGCTGGGAGAAGGGTCTATGACGTGGTTTGGGGGCCTTTGCTGAGGGGTAAATTCGGGGAGGACTATTATCAACAGGTGGCTATGCCCTGGTTCTGGGGCAAGATTCAAACCCGATTTGCCTCGCGGGGTAAGGGTATGGCCAAAGAGAAGCTGGGTTATCCTATGGGGAGCTTCGGCGAGGTCTTTGACGTTTTAGGAGAGAGGATTAAGGGTGCTGGCAACGAGGTGTACCTATCCTCGGCGGTGAGGCTAGTCGTTGTGGAAGATGGACGGGCTGTTGGCCTGGAAGTGGAGATGCCTGGTGAGGAGCCGAGGGTGCGTAGGTTCGATGCCATCATAGCAACCACACCCTCTTATGTCTTCCCACGACTGGTGCCGCCGTTGCCCCAGGATTACCTGAATAAGCTTACCAAAGTGAATTACCTATCGGCTGTTCTGGTGATTCTAGTGCTCAATCGCCCCCTTTCCCACGTTTATTGGCTTAACATCGCCGATCGCTCTATACCCTTTGTGGGCGTCATAGAGCAGACCAACTTTGTCGAGCCAGAACACTACGGAGGCAAACACATCGTTTATCTTTCCAACTACCTCAGCACTCAGCATCCTCTATATAAAAAGGAACACGGGGAGCTTCTGGAGGAGTACTTGCCGCATCTTAGAAAAATCAATCCCGACTTTGATCGCTCCTGGATAGAGACCAGCTATCACCATCGTGTGGACGCCGCCCAGCCCATTATTGGCACCAACTTCTCTCAGCGCATACCAGATCATCGCACTCCCTTTAGAGGCTTGTACCTGGCTAACACTACCCAGATATACCCTGAAGACCGGGGTACCAACTACAGCGTTCGCATGGGCAAGCAGGTCGCCAAGATGGTGATGGAGGATTACACCTGATGCGTTGCTCCCTCTGAGTCTCTGTAGTATAATCGTGAAGAATTTCGCAATCCCTTCAGGAGGAGGTTTGGTGAGCTACAGTAGCCAGGCCCTCAGAGAACAGGCTCGCAAGGCTCTCCATTTGCAAAGTCACCGTACCGTCACCGTTCTTTCCTCTCTCCTAGCTGTTCAGGATGAACTAGGGTATGTTCCTACGGAGGCTATCGAAGAGGTAGCCTCCTTCACTGACTCCACGATCAATGATGTGTGGGGGGTGGCCTCCTTCTACACCAACTTCAGATTTGCCGCTCCTGGTCTGCATAATCTGGAGGTTTGTTGGGGCCCTACCTGCCATCTTCTAGGGGCGCCAAGGATACTTCAAGAGGCTCAACACTCCCTGGGTCTCTCCGGGGAAGGGGAGACAGAGGATAAGAGATTCACTCTCAGATACAACACCTGTCTCGGAGCATGCTCTCAGGGCCCCGTCATCAACATAGACCACCGCTTGATCGGGCAGGTCACCGTAGAGCGGATCAGGCGAATCCTGACAGAATTGAATGGCAGCCCACGCTCGTGAGAAGGTTGCTAGTCTGATTTATGGCTACATACGCAGAGTTGAAGGCTAAGGCTGATGAGAGGTGGCAGACTCTTGCCCATGGTGACAGAGCCTGGGTCAGAGTGGGGACTGCAATTTGTGGCAAGGCGGCTGGTGCCTCTCTTGTGGTGGAGTCTTTGAAGGCGGAGCTGAGCAGGCGAGGTGTTCAGGCTCACTTGAGCGAGGTGGGGTGTTTGGGGCTCTGTTACGCAGAGCCGATTGTGGACATTTTGAAGCCAGGCAAGCCGCGAGTGTTCTTCAAGAACGTTACTCCTGACCAAGTGCCCGAGCTAGTCGAATCCTATCTGATTCATGACAACCCTAAGAACGATTCCGTTTTAGGATATTTGGGTGAAGGTTCCCTGGATGGGGTTTCTCCTTTAGACCAGCTATCCACGATGAAAAAGCAGATTCGCATAGCTCTCCGTAATGCTGGACATATAGACCCTCTGGATATCTACCAGTATATCGCCAACGGTGGATACGCTGGCCTGAACAAGGCTCTTTTTGAATTGAAACCTCAGCAGGTAGCTGAGGAGGTTACCAAATCTGGGCTGCGAGGTCGTGGAGGAGCCGCTTTCCCCACGGGTACCAAGTGGAGCTTCCTGGCTCGCACTCCTGGCACAACGAAGTACATGCTGTGCAATTGTGAAGAGGGGGACCCGGGCGCTTACAACGACAAAGGCATTCTGGAGAGCGACCCGCATACTCTAATCGAGGGTATGATCATAGGCGGCTACGCCACGGAGAGCAACTATGGTTACATCTTCATTCGCCACGGACATGAGGGGCCCATCGAGCGTACCGAGAAGGCGCTAGAGCAGGCCTATGAAGCTGGTCTGCTGGGGCAGAATATCCTTGGCTCCGGCTTCAGCTTCGACATAGAGGTCTCTCTTACCGGCGACTCTTACGTCTCCGGGGAAGAGACGGCCTTGATGGAGTCCATCGAAGGCAAACGAGCCATGCCCCGTTATCGGCCTCCCTTCCCGGCCCAATCGGGTCTATGGGGCAAGCCTAGCAACATCAACAACGTCAAGACCCTCGCCTACGTGCCGGAAATCATAACCCGAGGAGGCGACTGGTTTGCCGGTATAGGCGTCGGTCGGAGCAAGGGAACCGTAATCCTGTGTCTCTCTGGGAACATCACCTATCCGGGTATGTATGAGATACCCATGGGCATGACTCTACGCCAGGTTCTCGAGGATGTTGGAGGGGGGGTGCCCAATGGCAAAAAGCTGAAGCTCCTGCAGACCGGCGGGCCTCTAGGAGGCGTTCTCAGCGGTGACAAGATTGACATCGCTCTGGACTTTGAGCAGATGGCTCAGGCGGGGGCTATCCTGGGTTCCGGCGGCATTATCGTCGCTGACGAAGACACCTGCGCCGTGGACATGGCTCGGGTGCTGGTAGCCTTTTGTCAGTTCGAGTCTTGCGGAAAATGCTTTCCCTGTCGTCTGGGCATGACACACCTGCTAGAGGTGCTGGAGCGCATTAGTAACTGCCAAACTCGCCCTGGGGACATGGAGCTTATGCAAGGGATTGGGCGGAGCATGACGTTGGGGTCTCTCTGCGGCCACGGGCAGCTAGGATTCAACCCGGTTCAATCGGCCTTTCGATACTTTGCCGAAGACTTCGAGGCTCACATGAAGAAGGGAAGATGCCTTACCGGTCAATGCACGGGTCTTCACATCACACCCACTCGCACCAGGCCGTAAGGGAGGATTATGACCAACGAAATTACCCTGACCATTGATGGAAGAGAGGTAAAGGCTCAGCCAGGGCAGATGGTCCTTCAGGCGGCTATGGATGCGGGGATATATGTTCCTTATCTATGCTACTACCCCGGCATGAAGCCCTACGGTGCCTGTCGCATGTGCGTAGTCGAGGTGGAGAATCAGCGGGGAACCCCCGCCTCCTGTACCTTACCCGTGGCCCAGGGCATGGTCATCAAGACCCAGACCCCTGATGTGGTGCAGCTGCGCCGCGGCTTCATGGACCTGTTGCTCTCGGAGCACCCCCATGGCTGCCTTACGTGTCATCGCATTGATCTGTGTGGCCCCCAGGACATCTGCCAGAGGCATGTATCAGTCAACGATCGCTGTGTCATCTGCCCTAAGAATGAACGCTGTGAACTCAAAGACACGGCTCGGCACCTCCAGATGGACCTGAATTCCCCTCTCACGTATAACTACCGCGGATTGCAAGTTGAGGCCAGGGACCCCTTCTATGATAGGGACTATAACCTTTGCATCGCCTGCGTGCGTTGTGTGCGAGTATGCGAGGAGATCAGGGGTGATAGCGCCATTACCGTGGTGGAGAGGTCCGGTACAGTTCTGGTTGGCACCTCGCAAGGTACGTCTCTGCTGGAGTCGGGTTGCGAGTTCTGTGGGGCTTGCGTGGACGTCTGTCCTACCGGCGCCCTGGTAGAGAGGGACTACAAGTGGGAGAAGGCGGTAGCCAAGGTGAACTCTATATGTCCCAACTGCCCTGTCGGCTGCCAGATGACGATGGAGGTAAATAAGCGCGGCCGCTTGATCCGTGCCGTTCCGGATCTTCATGGTCCCTCAAATCAGGGACAGGGCTGCTTTAAGGGCAAGTTTGGCCTGGATTTTGTAAACCATCGTTCCCGGATAAAGAGACCCTTAGTTAGACGTAACGGCTCCCTAGAGGATGCCTCCTGGGACGATGCCCTGGATATCGTCGTTGGGAATCTACAAAGGTATAAAGGCGGTCCCTTTGCTCTTATAGCATCCCCTAGGGGCACTAACGAGGACAACTATGTTGCTCAGAAGTTCGCTCGCGTAGTGATGGCCTCCAACAACGTTGACATCTCTTCTAACATCCGTCCCGAGCTGGTGACTCCCCTGGGCGAGATGTTAGGTTATGCGGCTGGCACTAACCAGATATGGGAACTGGAGAGCTCAGGGTGTGTCATGGTGGTCTCCAGCAACGCTACGGAGGAGCACAATGTAGCCGCGGTGCCAATCAAGAAGGCCCTCAAGAGAGGGCTGAAGCTCATTGTAATTGATCCACGAGAGGTGGAGTTGACCCGCCATGCTGATATATGGCTGAGACCCCGCCCAGGGAGCGAAGCCACCCTCATAGGCGGAATACTCCGGACTATCGTGGACGAAGGACTAGATGACTCGGCCTTTGTGGCTAAGCATTGCCAGAACGTTGACGAGCTTAAGAGATCTCTGATGTCCTTTGATCCGCTTCTAGTAGAGCGGGAAACCGGCCTCTCCATAAGTCAGATTCGGGAGGCAGCTCGTGTCTTCTGCCAGCAAGGCCCTTCTGCTATTCTTTATGCCCTAGATACCCTGAACTCCGATGATAGAACCAGAACCGTGCAGGCCCTGGTTAACCTTGCTTTAATTACGGGTAATATAGGCAAGCCCTCGGCTGGTCTTTTCCCCCTTATTCCTGGCGCAAATGAGCAGGGATCGAAGGATGTGGGATCTGTGCATGGTCTGCTACCGGGCTACATGCCCGTCGCCGATGCCGTCGCCAGGGCTAAGTTTGAGGAGGCTTGGGGCTCCCAGATCCCCAGGGAAGAGGGTATATCCCTTAAGGATATGTCTAGGGCTATATTGGAAGGTCGTATAAAGGCACTTTACATAACAGGAGATAGCCCCAACTTTGCCAACGGCGAGACGGGAGATTACCTGGATGCCTTGAAGAGCCTGGAGTTTCTGGTGGTGAGCGACAACTTCGAGAACGAGCTGACGGCCTTGGCCCACGTCGTGCTGCCTACCGCCACCTTTGCCGAAAAAGATGGCACCTACACCAACATGGAGCGCCGTGTCCAGCTGCTGAGGAAGGTCCTGGAGCCCATGAATCAGGAGATCTCTGAATGGCAGGTTTTCTCTCTTCTAGCTCAGCGGATGGGCGCCGCTGGCTTCAGATATTCGGGCGCGTCGGAGGTCATGTCAGAGATCGCCTCCCTGGTCTCTGCCTACGGCGGCATCTCCCACCAGAGGCTAGAGGCGGGAGGAATCCAGTGGCCGTGTCCGGATTCTCGCCACCCTGGCACCTCTGACTTGTACACCGAGGGGTTCAAAGATGGCAAGGTCGCCTTAGTGCCCCTGGCATTCGTTGAGTCAGCAAAACAGATAGACGGCGAGTATCCCTTCCTCTTGGCTACGGGGCGGGTCCTTCATCAACCGGATCGAGAGATGGAGGTAATCAGGGGCGATGGTCTGAACATGGTGAGACGGTCTCAAATCGTGGAAATCCATCCCGAGGACGCTACGACATTGGGCATACGAGATGGGGGGTGGGTGGATCTGGTCTCTTCCAGTAAGCGGATCAGGGCGCAAGCCAGTGTTAGCGGTGCGCATCGTGGCGTAGTCTCCGTTACCTACCTCTTCGGAGAGCTGGCTGCTAGCCTTGACGCCGCCAGCGAACCGGACCCTATGCTCAAGGTGCCGGGCCTACCCCTGGTACCCGTACGGCTGGAAAAGAGCAGCCCCTAGAAGCGATCTCCAAAAGTCCGCTCAGACTTACGTAAGTTCGCTACACTGCCAGCATTGAGTAGATCAGACGCCCAGGTTTACAGGTGTTAGAGACCTTACGACAGCCCATCTATCCTGACAGGGCCCCTAGCAAAGATCTAAGGTAAGGCGCGCACTAACCGGACGAGGCCGCCGATAAAGCAGATTCAACGAGCAGGCTGGGCTAGCTCCCACCACTCCTCAAACGGCGGACGATTGGTAGTGCGCAGGCCTTCCCCATACGCTCCTTGAAATATCGCATTCACAGGGGGCACGTTGTACGCCTGGTTTGCTCCGACGATGTACCTGTCGTGCGAGATGCTTTTGTCGGTGGTCCGCCATTCCACTGCGATTCCCTTGCGAGCCATCTCCTGACAAAGGCGTTGGAAATCGCTCTTGGCTCGCTCAGTGAATTGGTCACTCCGCGACAGGATTCGGATCTCTCTAATCTTCGAGGGGTCAACTACAACGGCTAATTCCTCCAACGCCCGTGCCCCGAAATGGGGGTCCGCCCACCATATGTAGTCTTCACAGGAGCGAAGTATCTCTCGGAGCCTGACGACGTTCGAAAACGGCTCTTCCGGCCTGAACACGTGGGCAGCCCCAGGCTGCGACGGAGTCACCCGGCTTCGCTCGTCCTGTCTCGTCACACGCCTAGGTTTGAGGCCAAACAGTCCAAAGAGCTCTTCTTCTGAGAGCACCTTCTGCAAACCGGTGTCGCTGAGATCATCGATCACCCTGTCAAAAAGGTGACGTTTTCGGTCCAAGAGCCGCTGAATTCTTTCCTCAATTGTATCTTCGGCGACCAGCGTGGTGACGAAGACCGTCTTATCCTGCCCTATTCGATGAGTCCTGTCTTCGGCCTGCGTCATCACTGCTGGGTTCCACCAAGAATCGAAATGCACAACGTAATTCGCAGCCGTCAAGGTAAGACCCATCCCCCCAGCTCTTAGAGATACTAGCATGACTTTGTTTTTGGCATCTTCTTGAAACGCCTGCTCAATCTGGTCGCGCTGGCCGGTCGAAAGCTGGCCCGTATACTTGAGTGGGGCATAATCCGAAACCTGCGGCTCAATCTTGTCTAAGGTCTGCACAAACTGCGAGAACACGAGGACCTTGCTATCTTCCTCCACGGCGGTCTCAAGATGGTCTTTAAGCCATTCGAGCTTCACACTGTCAGCCGTACTCGGATCAAAATTACATATTTGCTTCAGGCGCGTGATAAGGGCCAACACATGCTGAACCGTCACGTTCTCTCCAGTCTCTAGTTCGATGCGACCAGTGCGCTCGGCCTCGTCATATGATCTTCGCTGCACCTCTTCCAATTCAACGTAACGAACGTCCTTCACCTTTGGAGGCAACTCCTTGAGGACATCCGCCTTCCTTCGGCGCAGCATGTAGGGTTCTATTCTCTGACGCACCATAACGGGATGGGCTACACGCAGTTCCTCACCTCTGAATAATCCTGGCTTGATGAAACCAAAGATGGAAACAACGTCCTCCGGGCGGTTTTCCAAGGGCGTCCCGCTCAGCCCCCAGCGACGAACTCCGTTCAGTCGACGGATCGCCTGCGTTGTCTCGGTGCCCGGGTTCTTGATCTTCTGAATCTCATCGACGATCACAACGGCAAAGGGGATCGTTTTGGCGCTATCGGCGTCGTTTCGTACTATCTCATAGTTCGCCAATATCACGTGAGCTTTGCCATTATATGCAGCCCAGTGGGAATCTCTAGTTTGCTTTGCACCCCTTATCGTCACCACCTGCAAGTCCGGCGCCCAATCTGCGAAGTGACGACGCCAGCTACTGACCACGCTCTTGGGACACACCACGAGACACTGTAAGCCTTTTGCCTGCTGAAGAAGGAGACGAAAGGCGATAATGGCCTGGATCGTCTTCCCCAAGCCCATGTCGTCGGCGAGAAGCGCAGCGTCATGATCGACGAGCCATTTAACACCATACGCCTGAAAAGGATATAGCTCCTCTGGCAGCAGCAGCTCTTGGCCGAACTCTGTCTTCGCTGGGGGGAGAAGGACGGGCAGCAGAAGCTCAAAAAGATTGGGCAGCAAGGCGCCAGGTGGTCCAGCACTGGCCCTTTCTCGACTAACGCTTTGAGTTTCTCTGCGTTGGGACGGTGTCACTACAGGTACGGTTCTCTTCCTGCCATTCTGCTCTTCTTCTTTTCTGGCCTGGAAAAACAACGTGCCATCTACCTTGCCGCTAGATAGTCCGCCTGCCAGGTTCTCAGAGACGGCCACAGCCGCGAGAGAGCAACCTATGACTTCTTGCTCCGGCATAGGCATAGTTACGTCATAGCTTGTTATCTCTGGTCTTGTCAACCATAGGTCCCCCGACATCGCGGGGCGAGACATGCCAACGTCAAGGACCTCAGTGAGCGTGGGAGTCTCCAGCGTCAGGTCGAGCGGATCGAGGGTTGCTAAGAACTCAGGGGGCGCAATTCGTCTGGCCGCCTGGCGCTGTAGCCACCCCCTCAACCCAGACCCCAGGGCGCTGGCTGGACTTTGCTTAGCCGTAGCGGGCATCGTTCTTCGCTAACAACTCTACAGCGGCTCGCATGCGCTTGAAGGCTTCCATGAGATCAAAGTTCCCAGAGCATTCTGAGAGGAGGGACAGAAGGTCTCTCTTGGTATTCTCTGAGTCGAAAACCCCTTCCCACACGACGGCCTGAAAACCCCCTGCAGCGGCTTCCAGTCGTCCTTCCTCACGTCTGGGCTCCTCAGCCGCTCTCACAGCCACTTGCTCTCCTGGCCTTCTTAGCCACAAGAACACTTGGGAAAACTCCATACCCAAAGAAAGCTGTTCCCGTCTATCTACCAAGAATAAGCGCGGCTTTCTCTGGATCCCACGGACAAGCTGCTTCCCACACAATTCTGCGCCGACGTATCGCTCTAAGCCCGCCCCGAACAGAATCTTTTGCATTGGCGTGGGCTTTACAGGGGTGAGCACTCTGAACTCAAGGGGGTACCCGCGTTGGTCCGTGACCATAGCAGACCCGATATATCCGGCGCTATCCCCCGTTTGTTGAAGGGCCAGAAACCCCAACAATTGCACAGGAGAGGCACCTGGCTTGGCTCCCTCCGGGCTGCGTTCTCCAGTCATCTCTGCGTCTCTCCTGATCTTCTGCAGTGACAAGTATACCACATAGCGGAGATTCAAAACATTGCTGATCACAGCCTGGAGCCCTTTGAGCCCTACAGGTATTGCCCAGCTTATCCCACCTTAACCCGCCCAATACCCGCTACCGGGCCCAAAAGTAGCGCAGGTATTGCGCTGACCCGGTCGAACCATCATCCCACAATTTCTGGATGAACTCTAGGTTATCTTGGCCCTCCTTACCTTAGCGATACGCCCCTCTATTCCCTAAAGAGGGCTCCTCAGTTAAAATCGTGTTAAAGCCCTGAGGGAGAGACCCTTGACTCCTGCTCGTAGCCAATACGTGCGCATAAAGAAGCAGTACCCTGGTGCCCTTCTCTTCTTTCGAATGGGGGACTTCTATGAGACCTTCGATGATGATGCTCGTACCGTGGCCCGGGAGCTGGAGATAGTCCTCACCTCCAGGGAGATGGGCAAGGGCCAACGCATACCCTTGGCAGGCATTCCATACCACGCCTTGGAGGGTTATCTAGCCCGTCTCATCAAGAAGGGATACAAGGTTGCTATCTGCGAGCAGATCGGCGATCCCGCTGTGTCCAAGGGGCTGATGGAGCGGGAGGTAGTGCGAGTTGTAACTCCGGGCACGGTTGTAGAGCCCTCTCTATTAGAGGAGAAGGCAAACAACTACCTGGCCGCCGTCGTGGGGGAAGGGGAGGAGGCTGGATTAGCCTATGTTGACATAACGACCAGCGAGTTTGCCACTGGCCAGATTCCTACTGATAGGCTTCCCTTGGAGTTGGCTCGCTTGAATCCCTCTGAGCTCCTTGTTCCCGAAGGTTGGGATTCTCCAGCGAATGATTTTGCCTCGGTAACCCGTCTGGGCGATAATGCCTTTGAACTCGACTCGGCCCAGGAGCTGCTTATGGGCCACTTTGCCGTTACCACCCTTGAGCCCTTTGGCTGCGCCGACTTGCCTCTTGCCATTAGGGCGGCGGGGGCGATTCTAGAGTACTTGAGGAAAACCCAGAAGAGCTCTTTAGGCCAGTTAACCTCTCTCCATACCTATTCAATAAACTCCTACATGACTCTCGACCCGCAGACTCGGCGAAATCTAGAGCTATTTCAGGGAGGGCGGTGGGGTACGGCCTCTCTATCTCTCCTGTCGGTGCTGGATGCCACCAAGACGCCTATGGGCGGACGCCTCCTGCGCCGGTGGCTGGGGCGGCCTCTTTTGGAACTGGAGGCTTTGAATCTGAGGCAGGAGGCTGTTGCCTGGTTCCATCGCAGCATGCTTCGCCGGGAGCGGGTCACCTCGGCCTTGAAAGCCATCGCAGATTTGGAACGTCTAGCTAACCGCGTTCGAGGAGGGAGCGTCACTCCCAGGGAGATGCTGTCTTTGCGGCACAGCCTGGAGGCGATGCCTAGAGTCAAGGCGGTCCTGGAGGAGGATGAGGATGCCTTGGCTGTTAGATGTCTATGCGAGGGTATAAAGAATTGCGACGAATCGGCCTCTCTCATTGCGAAGGCGATTCAGGATGAGCCTGACTTCCCTGCTGGGGAGAATGAAGTGATCAAAAAAGGC
>JACQTT010000009.1 GCA_016210665.1 Chloroflexota bacterium
CGCTGCGGAAGAACAGGGTGTGAAGAGGGGCAAAGCCCCTTAGACGGGAGTCTGAGGGTGTCCCTCAGATACATTTTCTGACCCCCTTCCTGCCAGGAAGGGTGTAGGGGGATGGTCGTCCCTACCAGTCGGGATTCAGCACCCTGCTAGGCAGAGGCATAGAACGGGTGTGAATACACTGAGTATTAGGGCGTGCTACACATCCTGTTTACGTAGGGGTAAGCCTCGTTATATCATAGCCTAGCGTAGGGTGAGAGTGAACCACTCTGCCGAATTCTACAACAGGTACATCACCCTAGGTGAAGGCCACGCCTGCGTAGAGATTCAATTACTTGTTGAGGAGTACCTATGAGAGACGAGATTATTCGGGTTGGCGTAGTTGGCGCCGGAGAAAATACTCGCAAGCTTCACATTCCCGGCTTCCAGGCAATAGAAGGAGTAAAGATTGTCAGTGTATGCAATCGTAGTCGAGAGTCTGGCGAGAGAGTAGCCAGCGAGTTTGGCATACCTACAGTTTACGACAACTGGAGGGAACTAGTAGAGGCAGACGACTCCAACGCTATATGCATTGGTACCTGGCCCTACTTGCACTATCCAGTAACTATGGCTTCCTTAGAGAATGAAAAACATGTCCTGACGGAGGCGCGAATGGCCATGAATGCTCAAGAAGCTCAAGCTATGCTGGCCGCCTCCCTTCGAAAGCCTTACCTGATAACCCAAGTTGTTCCTGCCCCATTTACTTTTCGAGTTGACGCCACAATCCAGGAGCTGATGGCCCAAGGCTACCTGGGTAAATTGTTGGCCGTAGAGCTAACTGCAGTGGAAAGGAGCTTCACTAATCTTGAAGCCCCTATTCACTGGCGGCACGACCGCGACTTGAGTGGATATAACACGTTAACGATGGGTGTATGGTACGAGTCTCTATTACGCTGGGTTGGGCCAGCGGTCAAAGTCATGGCTATGACCAAGGTCAACGTCGAACAGAGAAGAGACTTATCGGGAATAATGCGGGCGTTAAGAATTCCGGACCATGTGGACATCATCTGCGAACTTTCGGCAGGGGCGTTGGCTCATATGAGATTTAGCGCCGTTACAGGTCTAGGTCCCGGGGTAGATGCATGGCTATTTGGTAGCGAAGGTACTCTTAGGGTAACTACATCTCCTTCGGCTTTGTCGCTGTACGGAGGCCGCAGGGGTGATAGTCAGCTCAAGGAGATCTCCATTCCACCCGAGAAGCAAAATGCTTGGAGGGTCGAGGAGGAGTTCGTCAATGCGATAAGAGGCGAAGAGAAGGTGACCCTCACCACCTTTGAGGATGGGGTAAGGTACATGGAGTTTACGGAGGCGGTGTCCCGCAGCGCTCAAACAGGACAGGCGATAAGTCTTCCCCTGGAGAAATAAGCCGAGGGACTTCTATTGCTCCCACACTCCAGGCATTGTCACAAGCTTGGAACCCATGCCGAAACAGCTAGTCTCCTTTACAAAGTCCAGGACGGAGCCCCTGCATATCGTGAATCAGGATGAGGGTGTGTTTGGAAAAGTCCTAGAGCCTATCCAAAATTCGTCGCTCATGGTGAGCCTGTCGAACCATGAGCGCAAACAGCCGCTCGCCCTGAGCTCCGATTTCATCGCAAGTCTCGACATAGTCGGACTTGTAGAAGGGAGGCAGGCATTTTGGGATGAGTTCAAATAAAGCACCTTCTTCTCCGTCAACCGGTCAACCTCGTCACGGCTGAGGCCCAACAGGTCACAGAAGACGTAGTAGTTTTCCTGGCCCAGACCTGGGAGACCCTTTACTCGGCCCGGGGTCAAAGAGAGGCGAGCGTTAACCCCGGTGTGCTCTATTTCCCCGAAGGGAGGGCAGTGTTCAATTTCCACAATGAAGTCCCTGGCTCGTAACTGGATGTCGTGATAGACCTGCTCGCCCGATTGCACTGCGGCCGCCGGCACTCCAGACTTCTGAAGCATGTGCATGACCTGGTAAGGAGTGTAGTCCTTGGTCCACTGACCTATTGCTGTATCTAGCTCGTCCTGATGTTTCCAGCGAGACTCCTGGGTGACAAAGTGAGAGTCTGTAGTCCAGGGTTGTTTGCCCACAGTCTTGCATAGCTTTTGCCAGTGCTCCTCACTCCAGCAGGCTATGACGCACCACTGGTCCTCGCCTCGGCAGGGGTAAGCTCCATGAGGTGCGGCGGTGAAGTTGCGGTTGCCCATTGGTTCCCAGTTTCGGCCGTTAACCAGGTAGTCCATGAGTCCCACACCCATGGTCGAGGTAGCGGCCTCGGACTGGGCTAGCTCAATGTATTGTCCCTTCCCCGTCTCGTTGCGACACTCCAGGGCTATCATCATGGCGCAGGCGTTGAAGGCCGCGGAAGCGAAGTCGCTGTAATACACCTTGGAGCGGCTTGTCTGTGGGGAATCAGCGTGGCCCCAGTAGTAGGCTATGCCAGAGCTAGCCATAAGCTCCTGGCCGAAGGCTACGTAGTTGGTGTAGGGACCTGTAGTCCCGTAACCGGGCATGCTGACCATGATAATGCGCGGGTTAATCCCCTTTAGCACCTCATAGCCCAGTCCTCTACGCTCCAGGGTGCCAGTGGGGAAGTTATCTATCACGATGTCCGATATCTTCACCAGGCGCTTTACCAGATCATTCCCCTCTGGCGTATGAAAGTCCAGGGTGATGCTCATCTTGCTGTGGTTGATGTCCGGGAATGTGGGGCCTCCAATGGCTGCAGAAGATCCCCCGGCCCGCCCTCCATCTGGGAAGCGGTTGCTCTCTACCCTGATCACCTCGGCTCCCAGTTGTGCCAGATAGCGGGTGCCGAAGGGTCCTGCCCATACCTTGGTAAAGTCCAGGATACGTACGCCGTCCAGGGGCAGGTCGCCCTTGATCGCTCTCTTGCCATCACCGGCTTTCGCCCTCTTTGCACGGGGAGCCTTCAGCTCCTCGAGAATCTCCTCCTGGTGCTGCCCCAGAAGGGGCGCTGGCCGACGAACCGTCCAAGGAGTCTCGCCGAAGCGATAGGGAGCACCTGGATAACGGTGATTCCCAATGTAGGGATGGGTACTCTTTACAAAGTACTCTCGAGCAATCATTTGAGGATTGTTGACTACGTCTGCCATGTTATTTATGGGGATGGCGGGGAGGCGATGGCTCTGGGCCTCCCGTACGAACTCTTCTCGTGTGAAACTGCCTATGAACTCTTTGACAGCTTCCGAGATGACATCCTGGTTCGCCCGGCGGAAGTTGATATCCTGCCATATGGGGTCTAGGAAGGTTTCGTCGCCCATCCACTGGACGAAGGTCTTGAACTGGTGGGCAAAAATAACGGAGATGGCGATGTCCCGCCCATCCTTGCAGCTATAGTAGCCGCTGACACCACCGGCTCCTGATAACCTGCCTACTCTGCGTTGTATCTCGCTGTTGAAGGCATAGCGTACTAGGGTGTAGAGAACATGGGACATCACCTCTTGTAACGACATATCCACATGCTGGCCCCTGCCGCTCCTCCTCCGATAGTTTATGGCCGCCAGAGTGGAATAGAGGGCGTGTTTAGAGGTCAACTGGTAGGCCTGTTCTTGGGGAGTCATGCAGGGTGGTTTAGTATCGTCCCCTTGGATGAACATCAGCCCACTCATGGCCTGGGCTATCAGGTCCGTGCCTAGATAGCTTTTGTAAGGCCCCGTCTGGCCGAAAGGCGTAATAGAGGTCATCACCAGCCCCGGATTGATACGGGACAGGCTCCTATATCCCAGGCCCAGGCTATCCAGATATCCTGGGGCAAAGCTCTCGATAACGACGTCGGCAGTGGAAGCCAAACTGTGGAAGAGACGCTGCCCCTCTTGGGAGGTCAGGTCAATAACCATGCTTCGCTTGTTGGTGTTGAAGTTAATGAAGTACAAGCTACCCTCTGGGTGAGGATTGTCTTTAGCGAAGGGGCCCACGAATCGGGCGGGGTCTCCACCTGGAGGCTCCACCTTGATGACGTCAGCGCCCATGTCAGCCATGAGCTTGCCGCAGGGCTGGCCGGCGGGTCCTGGAAGCTCCAGAACACGCAGATGCCCCAGGGCCGATAACGAGCCGTCTCCGTTGCGAGAAGAAGGATGCGCGGTCATTTCTCCTCCTGATGGCTGGTAGATATTACAGGAAAATAGCACCCCGTGGCCCTGATGTCAATCGTATCGTCAGTGTGCGAATGCGCAGATTTCTTCCGATCTGCCGCCGAGCGCGGAAGTAACCCTACTAGTCCGGAAAAAGATAAAGCTGTATTCTGTAAGCGAAAGCTACAAATTTGATAGGGAAGAGGCTCTTGACCAGGAGTTCGAGCGTGTACCTTTTATAAGCTGGCTGGTATTGTAGCTGAGGATGGTATGAGAACCTACAATAAGGGTCAGAAGAGCTTCGGCGAGCGTTTAGCCACGCAATCTTTAGAATTAGGAGCTACCCTTGTACACAATAGACCTTTCAGGGAAAGTC
Organism: Chloroflexota bacterium; assembly: GCA_016210665.1. GTDB lineage: Bacteria > Chloroflexota > Dehalococcoidia > Lucifugimonadales > JACQTT01 > JACQTT01. The sequence continues at coordinate 4,478 of JACQTT010000009.1, forward strand.
GCTCTCATCCTGGGTGTTGCCAATCATCGCAGCATCGCCTGGGCCATAGGCCAGATTCTCCATCAAGCAGGAGCCAAGCTGGCGATCTCCTACCAGAATGAGCGACTTAAAGAGTCGGTGGACGAGCTGGCTGCCCCCTTGAAGGATACACTTCTGCTAGAGTGCGATGTGAGCCGAGACGATCACGTCCCTTTAATGATGAAGGCCGTGGCCGAAAGGTTCCGCCGATTAGACATAGTTGTTCATAGCATAGCCTTCGCCAACCGAGAGGACTTGGGTGGTAAATTCTCGGAGACCGGAAGGGAGGGTTTTCGGCTGGCTATGGACATTAGCGCCTACTCCCTGATCCCTATTGTGCGCCACGCGGCCCCTCTAATGACCGATGGCGGAAGCATCCTCACCCTGACCTTTCATGCGTCGGAGCGGGTGTTCCCCGGCTACAATATCATGGGCACTGCTAAGGCTGCACTGGAAAACGAGGTACGGCAGCTAGCCGCCGAGCTAGGAGAAAAAAATATAAGGGTAAACGCGATATCGGCAGGCCCCTTGGATACCCTTTCGTCCCGGGTGATATCCGGCTACCGAGACATGAAGAGGATTCACCAGGAGCGATCGCCGATGAAACGCAACATAAGCCACGAAGAGGTGGCCAAAACGGCCCTCTACCTCTGTAGCGATCTCTCCAGCGGAGTTACGGGGGCAGTAATCCCAGTGGATACGGGATACAGTATCATGGGTATTTAGAAGGACATACCCCTGGCGGGACTCGAACCCACGCACCTGGCTCCGGAGGCCAGTGCTCTATCCTCTGAGCTACAGGGGCATGTCAAAGTACTATACAAACAACGTTGCCAGTTGGCAAGGTCAGATACTCTCTGGCTATTCGCCGTGATGCAGCCGGGGCGATTGCTTATACAAGGGCACCATAAAGAGAGCATGGCTAGCACCCTTGGGCCGGCCGTTGTAACTATAAGCCCTTACCTGGTCTCCCATACGAATTGGATTCTGAAGTGATGCCCTGAGAATATTCTAATACTTTCGTTAATAACTATCTCAAGAAAATTATAAAAATACACCTAATTTCTGCTTGACCTTCTACAGTAGTTATGCATAAGGTTAATAGCAGGTAGGTGCAAAATGCGTTTCTTTCTATTCCTGCTATTGGTTCTAACCCTTCTATATCCTAGCGTTAAGATAAGTTCTCAAGAATCCGTGGCTGCCTCTCCATTGACGGTCATTGTTTTGGACCTTCAGGCTACCTCCAGCGATTCCTCTGTATCTGGGCTGGCGAAATCAACCCTGGGACTTCTCTCAGCCCTGCACCCCAATCCCCAAATAGCCTTTATCCCATTCTCCTCCACTGCCACTTTGCAAGGCCCCGTTTCATCCCAGGGGCAAGATGTAAACTCTATTAGGGCCTACCTGTACGGAGAGATGGACAGCGCTCTACATCGCAATGGGGGAGCAAACCTCGCCGATGCTCTTACAGAAGCCTACAATCTGCTCTCGGCTCAAAGAGCAACGGAGGGATCGGCCATCTACCTCATGTCCTGGGGTCTGCCTTCGCCTGAAACAGCTGCTCAGCAAGCCCAGGTTCGTTCCCTGTTGAAGCTCTTTGTACAGAAGGGATGGGCGCTAAATTCTGTCTCCCTACTCAACACACCTCCAGACGGTGGGCAATTCCTGAGCACTATAGCCAGCTCAACTGGAGGAGAGGTGATTGACGCCTCCTCTGCCACAGCTCTAAAGAGGATCGCCGACAACCTGCTTATGAGTAGCGCAAGAGGCTCTCTATCGCCTGTAGGCGAGGGAAATTCAACTACATGGGATATCCTCTCCCTCGAAATGCCTATTGTTCCTCGTACCCAGGATGTGGAGCTGATGTTCTTCCGTGAGGATGTCTCCAGCCGACTGCGCCTCCTGAATGGCTCAGGCCAGGAGACCCGCCCCGGCGACGCCGCTTTAGCGGAATTCATCGAAACTCCTCATTTTGTGCTTTGGAAATTGAAGAATCCACAGCCTGGCTCGTGGCAGATGCAAGTTCAGAGAACTAAAGGAAGGGTCTTCACATGGCAAAAATCCGATAATCCCTTGAATCTGGTCCTGAATGCTCCCACTATCTCTCCTCTGAATGAACCCACGGTGATCACCGCCTCGGCTACGGAACGGGGGCAGCTCTTGCATCCATCTGATGTACGCTTTCTTGCTCAGGTCGCCTCGCCTCAAGGAGGTGTGAACACCTATGAGCTCAATGACATGGGAGAAAAGGGCGATAAAGTGGCTGGAGACGGATATTTCTCGGTGCGCATCCCTTCATTGGCGCAACAGGGCGACTATCGGATAAAGCTGGAATTGGCCTGGCCCAGTTTTAATAGCAGGGTATCCTCTCTGCATCAGTTCCAAGTTGCACCCTTCCCACAAGTGACGGTAGAACCTATACAGACCAACGAACTGAAGCCTGGGGTAGAAACCAGAATAGCCAACGTGATTGTCAACGTGCAGGGTGCGCCTTACGCAGTCTCCGCAGGGAACCTGATCCCACAGGTGGTCTCTGATAGCGGGGCCTCAGCGCCAGCAACAGTAAGAACCGAGCAGATATTGGACGAAGGGCAGGCGTCAAGCTACTATGTTACCTATACTCCTGAGGAGCCTGGACGGCATATATTCAGTCTTCAGCTTCGCCTCGACTACCTGGGCCGAGAGTACATCTACTCTTCTCAATCCCTTGTCCTGGACGTGCCGGCGCCCCTTCCTGCCCCTAGCTCTCCTTCAACTCCAGCTTTTCCTGCATCTGTTGTGTCCCTGATCCCGTCTCAAGAAGGCGTTCCTATCTGGGCTATACCGGCATCGGTGTTAGCAATATCTGTGATTCTGTGGATACTTTTCTGGTTCTTGCGCACTCGCCCTTACGGCTACCTCTATGGCGAGACCAATCAGGAGGTCGCTAATTTCAGCGCTGTGAAGCGAAGTCTCCTGGGCACTCTTTTATTCAAGAGCTCTATTCGTGGCAAGGAGCTGGGCGTCTCTACCCTTGAAGGAGCGACTTTCCGATTCTCCCGGAGGGGTGTACGGCTAACTTACAGCAAACCATCTCCTACCCTTAGGGTGAACAATTATCCCATTGTAGGAACCGCCAGCCTGGGAGAGAAGGCTTGGATTGGCACCCAGGGAAAACTCTACACTTTTCTTACGCGTTCTACCCTTTCCAGCGCGCCTGCCTTTAGCGGCGGTGACGGTTAATACTGCTGGGCACTAGGAGAAGAGCAGACCTGGCGCATCGGGGCTGGCCCCTACCGGGTCGTCTACGACGTCAATGACGATCGAGCGCTGGTGGTCATTCTGAAGGTCCCTCGTCCCAGCGAAACAACCTATAGACGCTAGCAGCTTTCTGCGGCCAGACTTGGTGACAGGATGAGACAGCTTTTGGCTCAAGTGTAGAGCGTGTCTAAAAATTGGTTCTGAGATTCAAATACTCTCCCAGTCCAAATAGAGAATGCTGATTTTCTTGGAATATGTTCAGGGTAATACTCTTGGTGACCAGCCGTCTGATATGTCCGGCGTTAGCCTTTCAATTGGCTGAACATCGTCGAAGTCAACTTATCCAGAACATACCCTGTGTGCGAGTGACCGGTGGGCACGAGGGAATAGAAGCTCCGACCACCGAACGGATTTGGCTGGTGTGCGTTCCAAATGTCTTCAAGGATGCTTTTCAACTCCTCTAGGAGCGCTCGGCACTCGGCAACATTGGGTTCAGGCGGGACATTACTCAAGTCCCAATGGCTTGATCGCCTGTCTCTGACTGCGCGCATTTCGTCCCTGGCCTTGTCATGATTGTCGAGGCGCTGAAACAGGCTCTTGAAATCCACGCCCGGTGCCAGCGTGGGGTACGCCTGGATCATGTTCGTCAACTTGACGATGCTCGGCTGATCCTTATCTGTATCGGTCACTACACAAATCTTGTTGATGAACCGATCAACATGGGCATCTCGGGTCCAGTAGAAGAAGCCAGAGTATGTGTCGCATAGTTTTTGTCGCTCCGTTGTCGAGTGTAGTTCTTCCCAGATTGTCAGATGGACGTTTGCTGCAACCAGGTGAGACCAAACCAGCTTCAGAATCTCTTCGAATTTTTTAACTGGAATTTTCGCCATCTCTCACGTCTCACGATCGCAATATCGAGTTTCACCGGTAGGCCACTCTGGCTTCGAACTTCGTATAGGGGGTTATCAAGGGACGTTCTCCACAAAAGCAATCCTTCCTGGCATAGCCCAAAGAGAGTAGCCGTATCTGACCTACGCTATCCCCATTGACGATAGCTCTTAGGGCTGAGTCTCTTTAATGTCTATGCGAAGGACCTTATCGCCTTGAAAGGGGGGATTCGTATTGGGGTCTCTAGGAGTGAGCTTCGCAAGAACGTCCATCCCTTTGGTCACCTTACCAAACACCGAGTGTTTTCCGTTCA
>JACQTT010000010.1 GCA_016210665.1 Chloroflexota bacterium
ATCAAAGTCCTTTCGCCCTTCGACAGATCCGACTATGTCGAGACTCGCGATGAAATCGGAGCTCAGGACGAGCGAGCCCTTTCAGAGCAACACCCCTGGCACTGAAACGATAGGCCCCGACTCAAGTCGGGGCCTTATACTGATGCGCCCTCTTAAAAGCGCATAATTACTCGCAACGGTTGTACCCGCAGTCCAGGCAGCGCAGGCATCCCTCCTGGTGTGCCAGCAGTCCCGAACAATCGGGACAACGAGCACCCGTGGGAATCTTATGGCCATTCCGCTCTTCGCTAGAGAAGAGGCCCAGTTGGGCGCCGTTTATCTGGGGATGAGATGTGTCCAGAGGCCCGGCCCCGACCTGTGGGGGCTCCTTGATGATTCGGCCTAGAGCCTGAGAAACCGCATCTGGGGTGGAGCGGATCATCACCCCGTTGTCCCAAACAGGACAACAGGTTATGCCTCTCAACTGATCCACTATCTGCACAGGGTCCAATCCAGAGCGCAGGGCAAGGGAGATAAGCCTGGAGATAGCCTCCAACTGGGCCGAATCGCAACCTCCCGCTTTGCCTAATGTAGTAAATACCTCAAAGGGGTAGCCTTCATCGTCGTAGTTCACGGTGATATATAAGTTGCCGTGGCCGGTGCGTACTCGCTCGGTCGTGCCCTTGACCACCGTAGGCCTCTGGCGAGGCACCAGAAGCTCTTGTGCCTTCGTTTCCTGTTCAGCCGAATCTTTTTCCTTGCTGCCCCTTACAAAGATCTCCTTCTCCCGGCTGCCGGCTCTATATACGGTGATGCCCTTGCAACCTAGCTTCCACGCCAGGAGATACGCCTCTTTGACATCATCTACAGTCGCCTCGTTGGGGAAGTTGATGGTCTTGGAGATGGCAGCGTCCACACTCTCCTGGAAGACAGCCTGCATCCGCACGTGCCCTTGAGGAGAGATATCCTGGGACGTTACGAAGACCTGCTTGACCCATTTGGGCACATCGTCCCGCTCCTGAAGTGAACCACCGTCCGCTAGATACTCCATCAGCTCCTGGCTGTAGAAACCGTCCTCCCGGGCCACCCGCTCAAAGGCCTCGTTAACATACAGCAGGCTCTGCCCTTCCAGGATGTTGTGCTTGCGGTAGCATAGAGCAATGAGAGGCTCGATGCCGCTGGAGCAGTCGGCGATCATGGATATGGTGCCGGTGGGGGCCACCGTCAGGCGGCAAGCGTTGCGTATCCGAGGCATCCCCGGCCTGTCGTATATGCTGCCCCCAAAGGCTGGAAAGACGTCGCGCTTCTCCGCCAGCTTTATCGAAGCCTTATCCGACTCCTCCCGTATGAACTTCATCACAGCGCGCCCTATCTCCAAACCATCCTCGGAGTCATAGGGCACCCGCATCTGTATCAGCATGTCGGCGAAGCCCATGACCCCCAGGCCGATCTTCCTGGTCAGCCTGGTCATCCTCTCGATCTCTGGGATGGAGTAGCGGTTGGCATCAATGACGTTATCCAGAAGGTGAACGGTGGTCCGCACCATCTCTCCCAGACCCGTATAATCTATCTCAGCCTTCCCCTTCTCTACCTCGACAAACTTGGCCAGGTTGATGGACCCCAGGTTGCACGACTCGTAGGGAAGGAGGGGTTGCTCGCCGCAGGGGTTGGTCGCCGTCATGCGCCCCAGGTTAGGCACAGGGTTGTCCCTGTTCACGCTATCGAGGAAGATTAGACCCGGCTCGCCGTTGAGCCAGGCTCCCGACACTATCTTTTCGAACACCTCGTGGGCATTGAGACGCTTCACCACCTCGCCCGTGGTGGGGTCACGAAGCTCGTACTCCTCACCCCTCTCCACGGCCCGCATGAACTCCTCGTCGGCGCCGACGGAGATGTTGAAGTTGTGGATCTGGCCCTCCACCCGCTTGCAGTCAATGAACTCCAGGACGTCCGGGTGGTGCACGTCCATTACCGCCATGTTGGCACCGTCTCGCTTGCCCCCCTGGGTCACCAGGGTAGAGACGGAGGAGAGGTGGCGGAGGACGGCTATCGGCCCGCAGGCCTTGCCGTGAGTGGTGGCGATGGGCGCACCCTTGGGACGGATGGTGGAAAGGGCGAAGCCGGTTCCCCCGCCGAACTTCTGCACCAGGGCCGCCTCCTTGGCCGTCTCCATGATCCCCTCCATGCTGTCCTCCAGTCCCAGAACGAAGCAGGCCGAGAGGGTGCCCGCGCCGGTGCCGGCGTTCATCAGGGTCGGCGAGTTGGGCACGAACTCCAACGTGGCCATAGCTCTGTAGAACTTCTCCTCCGTGGCCTTCAAGTCGGCATTGGAGTCGTAGATGCGGTCCACCTCCGCCAGGGCCTTGGCCACACGGCGGAACATCTGGGCCGGCGTCTCGATGACCTTCCCCTCCTTATCTTTAAGGAGGTAGCGCTTCTCCAGCACCACCCTCGCGTTGGGCGCGATTGCAGGCTCGACCTGCTTGTGTACTGATTGGGATCTTATATTTGTATCTGTCATGACGTACCCCTAGAAAGTAATAACAATCGTGTTCCTTATTGTCGAAAGCTATTGTGTGATCTCCCAGCCAAACTTTCGTAGTGCCGATGGATCTTCGCACCAACCTCCAATTCTTGCCAAAAACCGAGGAGAATCTGGAAGACCCTCTTGAATTATCGGACCAGACTCTTTAGCTCCTGCTATAACTGTTTCTTGTTCTCCATCGACCGTGGTATGATGAAATACTACAACGAATGAAAGCCCATCCCAGGGTTCTGACAACTTATATCTGGAAACCGGATGTATGGGGTTCCCTACTTTCTCTATGAGTTTAGCTTTCTTCACAACCCTGGTGCCTGTGATTTGCTTATGCATGTCCGCGTTCAATATATCACCATGGGCGCACATCCGTTCTACCCCTGCCTCACCTTAGGCCAGCCGCCCCGGCGCAACACCGGCAGTGGTCACGTTCCTCACGGTTTTCATCCATATCTCATGTGACTGCGCTTTGCTGAGTCCATTGCAGCTAGTCATCATAGGAACCTCCTCCCTATTTGCCCCGTTAAAGCTGCTTAAATGTACCCGACGTTATAGATAGAGTGCCACTTGCGGAGGTTTCAGTGTAGTTGTAGCTAGGAACTGGTCCAGGTAAGTGTGAGGGTGTCTCCAAGTGATCACGCTTATCTTCTTCAAGAACCAATGATAAACACAATGCACAGACCATACCTACTATGATCCCCCTCACGAAATATTCGCCTAATCGCTGATAACATTTCTGGCACAGTCGTGTACAATTAGCTATTCGCATTATTTGCATATAAACTATCCCTTTGGTGACCTCACCTTCGGCCGGCCGCGGCGGCGCGCCGGCACAACGGCAGGCGCAGCGTCGTTCAGAAAGGATAGCTGGTTGCTGGGCACCTGCGATATCTCCCTTGGATTTAGCAACTCCTCGATCTCCTCCTTGAAGCTCTCGATGTCCCGGAAATCCCGATAGATGCTGGCGAACCTTATATAGGCCACCCGGTCCAGGGCGCGCAGACCCTCCATCACCATCTCACCGATGAGATGGGAGGGCACCTCCGCCCTGCCCAGGCGCTGGAGCTGGGCCTCGATATCGTCCACCGCCTTCTCGATAGCGCCGGTCGGCAGGGGGCGCTTGGCGCAGGCCTTTGTAAGGCTTGTGAGAAGCTTGTCCCGGCTGTACTCCTCCCGCCGTCCGTCCCGCTTGACCACCATCAGGGCCGTGGTCTGGATACGCTCGTAGGTGGTGAAGCGCAGGCCGCAGCGCTCACACTCGCGGCGGCGGCGCACGCCATCTTCTGCGTCCCGGGAGTCGATGACCTTGGATTCCTGATAGTTACAGTACGGGCACTTCATAGCTAGGCGTCAAACAAATCTGAGAGCCGAAGGCAATTCACCCCTATATATTGGGGTGCTCGGCCATCCTACCACTATAAGTTGTGGTTGTCAAGGGTTGTAGAGGGGTTTTTAACGCTGAAGGCGTGGGCCCAAAAACAGATAGGCCGCCTTTCAGGCGGCCTATAAAGGATTTCTGTCCCCAGCCAGGGCCAGAAATATTCTCGACTCTGCTCAAGACCTAGTACTTGTTATTACCGACACGACGACGGCGACGGCGCAGGAAAGGAGGCAGGTCCAGCTCCGATTCATCGCCCAGGGCCTCCATGAGCAGCTTATTCACCTGGTCGTCTTGACCATCGGTGGATTCCCTAGAACCAAAGCCTGTGGCTATGATGGTAATCCTGACCTCGTTTTCCATCTTGGGATCATTCACCATCCCAAAGATGATGTTGGCCTCCGGGTCTACGGCGCGATTAATGACCTGAGCCGCAGCCTGAACCTCAGAGAGCTTCAGATCGGTACCTCCGGTCATGTTGAAAATGACGCCCTTGGCTCCTTCTATCGTCGAATCAAGGAGGGGACTGGAGAGAGCCTGTTGTGCAGCATCTACGGCCCGATTCTCCCCCTGACCCTTCCCTATGGCCATCCAAGCAGGCCCCGCATTCTTCATAATGGCCTTCACATCGGCGAAATCAAGGTTGATCTCGCCCGCTACAGTAACCAACTCCGCAATGGACTGAACCCCCTGGCGTAGTACGTCATCAGCCATCTTGAATGCTTGCGACACGGGCATCTCAACCCCACAAGAAGCCATCAATCGCTCGTTAGGGATCACAATCAGAGTATCCACCTTGTCCTTGAGCCACTGAATTCCCTTCTCCGCCTGTTTTCGCCTCTGCCCGCCTTCAAAAGCAAAGGGCTTTGTGACCACAGCGATCGTCAAGGCTCCTGCTTCCTTGGCCAAGTCGGCTACTGTAGGAGCGGTACCAGTTCCTGTGCCACCTCCCATCCCCGCCGCAATAAACACCATGTCCGCATCCTGAACTACCTGTCGCAACTCGTCCTTGCTCTCTTCTGCTGCCTGCTTGCCCACCTCCGGGTCTCCTCCCACCCCCATCCCTCTAGTAAGTTTGTCCCCTATGCGTATCCTGAGTGGGACATCACAGCGCAGCAGGGCCTGCGAATCAGTATTTACTACTGCGTACTCTACGCCTTGAATTCGCTCTCGATACATCCGAGCGACGGCGTTAGAGCCTCCCCCACCCATTCCGATAACCTTAATACGTGTGACGCCAATTTCGTTTTCAGCCGGCATTAGATTCCTCCTAAATTATTTGTTGACCCTTTTTCAAATCTATTTGGCCCTCATGATACTCGTGAGCCAGCGAATAAACTGGCTGTACAAGGCCAGCGGCCCACCCTTTCCGTTAACATGGTTGTCATGTACCGCCTCCCTGCTGCTACACCATAGAAGCATGCCCACGCTGGTGGCATAAGCAGGGTTCACCAGCTTTTCCGGGAGTCCCTTGACACCCGAAGGAACACCTACACGAACATGGCCGGACAAGGTTTGACGAGCCAATTCCTCTAACCCTGGTAGGTTGGCAGTACCTCCGGTAAGCACTAGCTTGGTACCAGAAATATCCTTGATCTCAGCCTGTTCCAGCTTGATTCTCACCAGCTCCAGCAGCTCATGAGCTCGCTCCTTCACAATCTGGCATAGCTCCCTGCGAGATACCTTGATCTGAGTTATCCCATTCAAGACAGGTAGGTCCAGCTCCTCCCTCATGTCAACGGTCTCCGGTAAAGCATGACCGTACTTGACCTTGGCCTCCTCCGCAGCCAGGAAGGGGGTGTCAAAGGCCATTGAGATATCGTTGCTGAACTGATGGCCTCCTACAGGTATTACCGCCGTGTGGAAGATGGCACCCTCCTTAAAAACGGCGATGTCGCTAGTTCCACCGCCAATATCTACCATTACTACGCCCATCTCCCTCTCCTCGGGAGTAAGCACCGCCTCGCCACTAGCCAGGGGCTCCAAGACCATCCCCTTAACCTTAACCCCTGCCTTCTCCACAGATCTCACCAGATTCGCCATCAGAGAAGCCGCTCCCTGTATCACATGGGTCTCCACCTGTAAGTTCTGAGCGTGCATCCCCACAGGATTGCGTATCCCCTTGAGGCCATCCAGGGAATATAAGCGTGGGATGGCGTGAAGCAACTGGCGATTATCCGAAGGCTCTGACGAAACGGATGACACATGGGCGACTGCCATGTCCCGGGGGGTAATCACGCTGCCGTGGTTGGAGACTTCGATAGCTGTCCACTGGTTCATAGCCTCTATGTGGCTACCTGTAACCCCTACATAGGCCCACGGTACCTTCATGCCGGCTTCCCCTTCGGCCAACTCCACAGAAGCTCGTACAGCATTCGCCGCTCCTTCGATGTCGACGACGGTAGCCTTCTTCAGTCCCTGAGAGGGCACTATACCACTAGCTACAATCTCCGGATCCTTACCAGGTGCTAGCCTGGCTACAATGGTGCAGACCTTAGTTGTGCCAACATCAATTGCAGTTAAGAAGGTTTCCTTTTCCATATGATTCACCTCTTTCTGGACTAGGCTTTCGAGTTTTTGTTCTGGCAGGTAAGCTCAGACACGTGCGTTTCGCTTCACATCTCGCAGGATCTTTCAGGGAATCGCCATACCTCCGTCAAATGTGCTCCGCTATACGCAGCCGTGCGCTACGGCTTCTAGGGTTAGCCTGCACTTCCCCAAGGGAAGGCGTAATAACTTTTTTGCTAATCAGCTTAAGGACAGCCTTATGGCCACAGACACACCTCGGCAGCCCAGGGGGACATATGCAGTCGGAAGACTCCTGCCGTAAGAATAACTTGACCAGCCGGTCCTCCAGAGAGTGATAACTTATGACCACCAGCCTGGCCGTGTATCCCAGGAGGTTAACAGCCTGATGCAGGCCCTCGCTAAGATTTTCCAGCTCTCGATTTACTTCCATGCGGATGGCCTGAAATGTCCGGGTAGCCGGATTAATTCTTCTTGGGGACCTTGAGCCTGCGCTCTGCACTATGTAGGCTAGCTCACCTGTGGTGTGAACAGGGCGGTGGTTTACAATAGCCTCGGCTATCTGACGAGCCCTGGGTTCTTCACCATACCTGGATATGACGCTAGCCAGCTCCTCCTGAGAATAACCGTTCACAACCTCCATAGCCGTAAGCTCCTGCTCCAGATCAAATCTCATGTCCAGGGGTTCGTCCCTCTGGAAACTCATCCCTCGCCCTTCACTGCCTAACTGAAGGGATGAGAGACCCAGGTCAAAGAGAATTCCGTGAACAGGGGCATAGTTATGTTCAAGGACAACCTCCTCCAATTGAGAGAAGCCGGCCTTTCGCAGAAGGAAGGAATCCTTGTAGGGACTTAGCCTCTCCTTAGCTGAAGCCAACGCCCGCGAGTCCAGGTCAATTCCCAGTAGTTGCCCACCAGGTAGGCTAGCTTCCAGTATGGCTAAAGAATGGCCCCCTTCGCCAATGGTGCAGTCAATATACCTGCCACCTGGTCTTACCCAGAGGCCATTGATAACCTCTTTTACCATCACTGGCTGATGAAACACCCTCACCGTAATCAATTCCCGCACCTGACTCCTCTACGCTTTTTACGGCCATTACCTGCCGCTAACACTGGCAGTACTACAGTGACATGACTCTACCAAGTAATAGAGACCTTTCGTGTCGGTTTCATCCCATGAATTAAACGCCCGTGAAATGGGGATTTTCTCCATTGCCTCCAGAGTTCACCCAATTCACCCAAAAGCTGGCCTATATCAGGAAACCCTATCGTAGGGGATGAGTGCAAGGGGTTTTTATACGAGTTTTCACAATTTTTTAAAAATTCTACCAATGAATTTATAAGAATTATATCAATATTATCCTCCTCGCCCCATTCTAGAGCGCATGCTATAATACCCGTATATGTTTCCTGGCAAAATATAAGAGGAGGCGTGGATGAAGATCTCCTTCGTTGGAGGCGGAGTGATGGCTGAGGCCATCATCGGCGGGATGCTGAAAGAGAAAATGGTCGATCCCACGGATATAACGGTAGGCGAGATCGTGGAGGGACGGCGTACCTACCTTAAAAACCAGTACTCCGTCGAAGCCCTGGCCAACAATGTAACAGCAGCCCAACGTGGAGAGATTGTAGTCCTCGCTATCAAGCCTCAACATCTCTCAGCTGTAATGGCAGACCTCCGAGGTAAGTTGAGTCCTCAGCAAGCATTGCTCTCAATTGTAGCGGGTGCCAGGATAGACACCCTGGTACAGGGCATGAACCACTCATCCATTATCAGAGTCATGCCGAATACCCCGGCTCAGATAGGAGCTGGGATGAGCGTTTGGACTGCCTCGCCTGACGTGAAAAGTGAGGCGAAGCAAGCTACCGGCAGGATTCTCAGGAGCTTCGGAGAGGAGCTTTACGTTGCCGAGGAGAAGTATTTGGATATGGCTACTGCCCTAAGCGCCAGCGGTCCGGCTTATGTCTTTACCTTTATCGACGCCCTGATAGATGCTGGCGTCTTCCTGGGCATGCCCAGGGAGATGGCTAGATCTCTAGTACTACAGACTGTTTTAGGAAGCACCATATTAGCTAAACAGTCAGGCCGTCACCCAGGTGAATTAAGAGACATGGTCACTTCACCAGGCGGAACCACCGTTGAAGCTCTGCTGAAACTGGAAGAGGGTGCCTTCAAGGCCACCATTATCAGGGCAGTACTGGCAGCCTACCAAAAGTCCCGGGCTCTAGGGGCCTAGACAAAACACATCAAAGAAAGGGAAAACAGTAATGACCGAGACAATTGCCCAGTTCGCCAATATCCTGGTTACCGTGCTTTACGTGGCCATAATTGGGAGGGTAATAGTATCATGGCTCTCCTTGAGACCAGACAACCCAATCGTCACCATCTTGCATCAGATTACCGAGCCCATCCTGGCCCCCTTGAGGCGCATAGTGCCTAGGGCAGGCATCCTGGACCTCACGCCCATGATCGCCCTGATCCTGTTGTGGATCGTACAGAGAGCATTATCAAACGTCTAACTCGCGGCCTTATCGCTTCGAAATAGAGGTCAGTTCTCCAAAATAGCGCCGAGCATATTGACCTAGAATAGAAAATAAGACAAAATATAAACCGAGGTTATTGCTCTCTGGTGGTTGAAGCGAGGTGGAACCACCCGTTCCCATCCCGAACACGGTAGTGAAACGCCTCAGCGCCCACGATACTGCTCTGGTAACGGAGTGGGAAAATAGGTCACCGCCAGGGGGCATTTTATCTTCCCCAGAAAGAGTCCGCTTGATTTTCCTATCTGTTTCATCTCTTGAGGGGAGCAATTAAC
>JACQTT010000071.1 GCA_016210665.1 Chloroflexota bacterium
CTTTATGGCGGCGAGCCCATAGCCAAACAGCTCGAAGCACTGAGGCGGGGTGCCCATATCGTCGTCGGTACACCAGGACGGGTTTTGGATCACCTTGGTCGTGGAACACTGCGCCTTGATTGGTTACAGACTGTGGTGTTAGATGAAGCGGATAGGATGTTGGACATTGGTTTCGAGGAGGACATTAATCGAATTCTGCAGCATACTCCGCCAGAGCGTCAGACCGTACTCTTCGCAGCGACTATGCCCTCGCCTATTAGAAATCTTGTCAAACGTTACCTGAGTAATCCCCAGTGGATTCTGGTTGGAGCCGAATCTGAGCCTGTAGTAGAGGTTGAGCAGACCTACTACGAGGTTGCATCCGCTGACAAGTTAAAGGGTCTTCACGAACTATTGAAAGCCTATAAAGACGGTCAAACTCTCATCTTCTGCCGTACACGTAGTCGTGTGGACAGGCTGGTGGGTAGCTTGCTCAGACTGGGATACGAAGCTTTGGCTATCCATGGCGGGATGCGTCAAAATCAGCGCAACACTGCTATGAACGCCTTCCGAAATGGCAGACTTAAGCTGTTAGTGGCCACAGATGTAGCTTCCCGGGGCATTGACATACCTGAAATCTCTTACATCATAAACTACGATATTCCCCAAACTCTGGAAGAATACGTTCATCGGATTGGACGCACTGGCCGCATGGGCCGACATGGGACAGCAGCCACTTTTGTCAGCGAGTGGGAGTTAGACGACTTCAAGCCCATTCGTAGCCGGGTGGGTAACAAGCTCCAACAGCGCAAACTCGCTATATACGCATAATCTCCACACCGTGGCGCCGTTTATAGTTGATATTGATAGGATTCAAAGGATCCTTCTAAACGGCTTGAAAGGAGCACTCTATGGTGTACGGCAGAGGGCGAACTCGATTACCTCCCGTCGCTAAGGCTTACTTGCCTCCCAGAGCTGACGAGGTGGCAGAATGTCCACCTCATTTCTGGAGACTAGAGAGTGGCTGGCAGCAGTGCAAGAAATGTGAGGAGAGGAGAGAGATAGTCCAACCAGGTATCAGTAGCGAATGGCTCCGTTTATAGCCGAAAACTCACTAGGGTAAGTAGCGCCTAGTCTGAGACTGTGTACCGGCAATACGGTTAGAAACAACACTAGCCTTTATATTGGGGCAAGTATCCCTTGAAAAGCTTTGCACACAAAATGCTGGGAGAGCCAAAAGGAGCCGCTCACCCTTCGACAGGTCCGACTATGTCGAGACTCGCGATGAAATCGGATCTCAGGGCGAGCGGCCGCTGACTACTTAACGATGCAACTAATACACTACCCTACGTCGGCTTGAATTTCACCAGGGTCCACTCCGGCGTTACATCGTCGAAGGAAACCACCAGAGGCATGTCAACCTTCGCATCCTCTATCTTGCACCCTACCAAGTTAGACAACATCTTGGGCCCTTCATCCAACTGGACGACAGCTAGAATATACGGCACGTCTTCATTGAAGGCCGGGTTGGCTGGACGCCTCACCACGGTGTAGGTGTAGAGCCTGCCACGGCCGCTGACCTTAGTCCACCCTACATCTGACGACAGGCAGTTAGGGCAGTTCTCCCGGGGATAGAAGAAGAAATGGTCGCACTTCTTGCATCGAGGCATAACCAACTCGTGGCGTTTGGCCCCCTCCCAGAAGGGCTGGGTCAACGCCTTGTGCATGGGCAGGGGAAGAGGCTTTTTATATTGTGTAGTCATCTTGTCCTCTCTATTTGGCCGCTTCGGAACCGAGTATGAGCGTGCACATCACGCTCGCGTAGCCTCCTCAGCCATTGACGGCGCACAGGTCCTTTTTGCTAACCTGCCTCTCTCCAGCGCGCCCCATCAATTGTCGTGTGGCTTCTACAACGTGCCGGAACCCTCCCCCCATCCCCGTGGTCTGGCCCCCAGAAAGCTGCCCACCGTCCGTGTTTATTGGGAAGGCGCCCTTGTATGTGGTATCGACAGAATCAAAGAAGTCGCCTATCTCTCCCTTCTTGCAGAACCCCGCATCTTCGAGGCACACGGCCTCGAGGATGGTGTATCAGTCATAGAACTCGGCAAGTTGCACATCCTTTGGCCCGTACCCCGACATCTCGTAGGCCTTGCGGGCCGTCCTTGCCGCCGGCGAGGTGGTCATCCTGGGACTCTGCCAGATAAGGTCGTGGTCGCTGGCGCTGGCACCTATACCCAGGACATAGACGGGGGAATTACGCAAGGACTTGGCACGCTCGGCAGAGGTGATCACTACTGCGCCAGCCCCAGCGCAGGGCATTACACACTCCAGCATGTGCAGAGGGTCGCAGATCATGCGGGAGTTCAGCACGTCCTCTAGGGATATGGGCTTGCCCTTGAACACGGCGTTTTCGCTATTCAGGGCGTTAAACCGCTGGTTCACGGCCATCTTGGCGAACTGCTCGTCCTTCGTGCCAAACTCATACATATGACGCTGCTTCAAAAGGGCATACCACCCATTCGCGGCTATGACAGGCCCGTAGGGATCTTGGAACTCGCTGGTCTTGCTCGCACGCGGTGCCCCGCCGCCGCGGGTTGCTCCCGCCTCGGGGTCCAGGGTACCCCCAAATACACAGACGACGTAGTTGGCTAGCCCAGTAGCTACGGCCATGGAGGCCACGGCTATCGAGTGGGCGCCGCTTGCTCCCATCACGGCCATGCCCTCGATGTAACCCAGGCTAAGACCCATGTACTCCGTCAAGTCCAGAGGTGCCGGCCCATCTTGATAGGTGATGAGGCCGTCTATGTCCTCCTTACGCAATCCCGCGTCCATGATGGCCAGATGGGCAGCTTCCGTCAATAGAGATAGGCTGGATCTGCCCTGGTACTGCTGCTGGGTGGGTAACTCAGCTATGCCTACAATAGCTGCTTGTCCTCTTATATTCATGCCTGTTCACCTCCCTTCTACGCTAGGCAATAATATAACGAGTCTTTCGATGATGTCAATAGAAGGTTGTGCGTTATGCGAAGACCTTGCCCATCTCACATATACGACAAGAAAGGTGCAAAGGAATATAGAGTTCTGGGTGTAAATGTATGAGGAAAGCAAGAGGGACTAAGGATTTCGACTTTGGGGAAGAGAAGAATGGAATAAACGAAGAAGCCGCCTTAGGCGACTTCTTCGTTTATTCTGTAATCTAGCGCGGGCTGCTGGATTTCATCTGGCTGAAGCAATCGCTGCAATACACCGGCCGGTCTCCTCGTGGCCTGAAGGGCACCGTCGTCTCCTTGCCACATTGAGCGCATACCGCTGGATGCATCTCTTGAGGGCCTCGACGATACCCCTGCTGTGACTTGCGCAACTCACGACACTGGGGACACCGCTTAGGTTCGTTGCTGTAACCCTTGGAAGCATAGAACTCCTGCTCTCCTGCAGTGAAGGTAAAGGGTGACCCGCACTCCACACAAGTAAGGGTCTTATCTGACAGCGTCACTGGATAACCTCCTTTCTAAGAACTAATTTGGTTGAGTCGAGGTCATCCAGTGCTTCTGGGAATTAGTAGAGTATGTCGCCGACCGGTAACCTTAACTTGCACCGAATACGCATTATATTCGATGTTATCCGTTATTGCAAGGGTCTGTACTCGTCCTATCCGTGACTCTCGAAGATCCCCCCAGATTTCAGACTTGGAGCGCCATCTCCCGATGAACTACATCCGCCAGCGCCCGAATAAACTCCGGCATTGCATTGAAGGACTCGATACGGACGAGGTCTAGGCCAACCGCCTCCGCTTCATCGCGAGCTGCGATATCAATATCGTAGAGAATCTCTAGGTGATCAGCCAGGAATTGGATTGGCACGACGAGGACCCTTGGGTGACCTGCCGCCTTTAAGCTGGGGAACAGGTCTTTGAGGTCTGGTTTCAGCCACTCCTCCGAGGTATGCCCCGCACTCTGATATGCGAACCACCACCTGTCGGGGGAAAGACCAACCCTCTTGGCAACTGCTATCGCAGTTTCTTTCAACTGGTCTATATGCCCTGGCTCCCTATCTACGACGCTCTTGGGCAGGCTATGGGCTGTTAGAAGGACGGGAACCTCTTCTCTCTCCTGAGGCGAAAACCGATCCAGTGCCTCGCTAACGCGCTGCGCCAGAGCATCCAGGAAGGAGGGCAATTGATGCCAGGCTCCAGCCACCCGAACTGTAGCATAAGGACCCAGCACAGAGCTCGCCTCTTCAACGGCGCGGTGATAGCCACCCATAATAATGGGCGAATACTGAGGTGATAGGATAATGGCAATCACCCGTTTGATTCCCTCAGACGCTAGCTTTGTCAGAGCTTCGGAAATCAAGGGCGGCGCATGGCGCATACCCACCACTACGCGGTAGCTGCCCTTCTTCCCAGCTTCGGCGTTGAGCGAGACTTCGAGAGCGGACGCCTGCTCCAGGGTGATGCGTATCAGAGGCGAGCCACCAACTACACGGTAGCGTCTCTGGAACTCGGTGACTAGCTCTCCTGCCGCCGGGCGACCCCCGCGCACGCTGGCCATATATGCGGGCACGTCCTCAAGGGTGGCTGGGGAGCCAAAGCTCATCAGGACAACTCCGACGGGCAAGGCTTTGGTATTATTCATCACCCTATTCTCCTTCAACCCGTCGGCTTGCCTCCAAGTGTACAAGCTCAACAAGGCGGGCCAAATCGTCGGGATCGGTATCCGGGGGAACGCCGTGTCCCAGATTGAAAACGTGCCCAGCCCTGCCGCCTGCTCGTCGTACAATATCCAGGGCACTCTCTCGAATCACTTCTGGGGGCGCTAGCATTACCGTCGGGTCGAGATTCCCCTGAATGCCCCGATGGTAACCGATGCGGGCCCACGCCTCGTCCAGGGGGACACGCCAATCAACGCTAACAATATCGCTTCCTGCACTGGCCATCAACTCCAGCAGAGAGGCGGCACCGGTCCCAAAATGGATTGAAGGAATCCCAAGACTGCGAAGCTCGGAGAAGATACGCCGAGAATATGGAAGGCAGAAGTTCTGGTATTGCTGGGGGCTGAGTACGCCCACCCAACTGTCGAAAAGCTGCGCTACCTGGATTCCTGCTGCCACCTGACCGCGCAGGTAACGGACGACTACCTCGGTGACCTTCTCCATAAGACTATGCCACAGATGCGGCTGTCCAAGCATGAGGGCCTTGGCGCGGGCATAGTCCCTTGAAGGCTTGCCTTCTATCATGTAGCAGGCCAGGGTGAAGGGTGCGCCGGAGAAGCCAACTAGAGCTGCCTTCTCTCCAAGCTCTCCTCTCAGGATGCGAATAGCCTCTAAGACATAGGGGGTTCCCTCCTCTGCTTCTACCACTCTCACCGCCTCTACGTCAGCCTCCGTGCGTATCGGGTGCGGGATTATGGGGCCAACCTCTGGCTCGATATAGAAGGGAATACCCATCCCATCTAGGGGCAGCATGATGTCTGCGAACATAACCGCGGCATCTACACTAAGACGTTGCACTGGCATAAGAGTGACTTGGGACGAAAGCTCCGGCGTCCTGGCGATGGTGAGGATTTCGTATTTCTCCCTGAGCCTTCGGTATTCCGCCAGGCAACGCCCCGCCTGGCGCATGAACCAGACGGGCGTGGTATCTACAGGCTGAAGGTGGCAGGCGGCCAACATGCGCTGCTCGCCGTTCATTGTTGTTATCATAGGGCCATAGTCTCCTGTCGCTGTGGCTAAGAGGCAGCCTTTTTGACTAAGGCGATTGTAGTGAGACAAGCTAGCGCCGTCAAGCGGTTTGTCATAAACTTGGTTTGGTTCACTCTTTCAGAAGCAAGAGGGATAACGTGGAAGCTGCAGAAAATGTGCACAGGCTCTGAGGAGGGTTAAACTAGCTTAGCTTGTCGTCCTAGAACACTAGGGAACAATCTGTTTTTCGCAACGTCAAGATAGCTTCGGTCAATGTCAAAACCAACACAAGCAAGCCCCAGACGCTTGCACGCTAGCGCAGTACTCCCAATGCCCATAAATGGGTCTAGGACTAAGTGAGTCTTTGAAAGGCCATGTAATCTTATGCACATATCTGGAAGTTTCACCGGGAAGGTTGCTGGATGGGGACGCTGGGACGCTCTATCAGTTATAGTTTCATAAGGAATAAACCAAGTATTGCCGCGAGGCCGTTTATCTTCTGGGGTTCTTTTCCATCTCCTCACATTTGATTTATCCTGATATGGAACTGCAAGTGCCATAAGGTCCAACTCGGTGTCCGCAGTCTTAGTAAAATGGAAGATGTATTCATGTGCGTTATGAAGAAATCTCTTGCTCAGGTTTGGCCTATAATGCCCCACAGCTATGTCACCTATCATGTTGGGATATTTCCCTACATCATCTTTTCCAATTGCAATAGACTTGACCCAATGGATCACGTTGAGCAGAACAAAGGGTTGAGGCAGGTTGATGAACAGTTGGGCTACATGCCAAGGGAACCCTTGATCTGACGGTTTTGCTCCTACGTTGAAAAACAAAGACCCTGTGGGCTCCAAAACTCTATAAAGTTCCTTAGCAATCTCCTCTATCCAATTAAGATAGTCTTCACGGGAGTGGGAGTCATGATAGCCGTTATATTTTGCACCGATATTGTATGGGGGTGACGTCACGACTACTGAAGCGCATTCTTCTGGGAAATGGCTTAAGCCCTCGAGGCAGTCGTTTGAGTAAAGAAGAATTTCGGGGTTCTCGGAACGAATGTAAGGCTCCAAGGGCTTGAACCGTTGATACCAGCTACTCTGCTGTTTCCCGTTCATGTCCTTCCGCTGTAAGGAATTCGGAGAGCATCTGCTAGCCTACCCAAGGCCGCCAACACAGCGGCAAGGCGTTGCTGATAGCCACCACCACCATACTTCGATTTATAGCGAACAATTCTTCTTATTATTGGGATATTAAGAACAAGGGAATCATCTTCAATCTGCGCCTTTAGGGTTCGAAGAAGACTTTGGAAGCCGCCTTCGCCAGCGACTGGGCGGGTTATCAATTCTACTTCCTGAGGTGTCAGAGGGATAACAACTCTTATATCTTTTTGATTCATTCCCTAAAGAAATCTCGCCCTAAGCCAACTGTATACGTTGCTGTTATTCTACTATAGTAGGTTTTTGATGACAACATTTCCCATTTGTTCCAAGAACAATTATTGTGAAGTCACGACATCTTAATTGGGCAACTGCTCGACGGGGGAGGCCAGGTACGCGGCGAGCTCCTCTAGCCTCTTGCCATCTTGCCCTTGTGTGAGCTCTACAAAGTAGGCCCGCACCTTCTCCGTATCCTTGACCATCCGCACCAGGATGTCAGTAGGCAGTAGAGAGGCCACGTCATGATGGGCGCCAATAAAGAGCACGCCTAGCTCCCCTTCCTTGAGAGTGTCTCCAATTGAGCGGGCTATGTAGCTGTCCCTATCCTTTGTCAGGCCATATATCTTCTCAAGGTAAAGGTCTGCCGTTAGCTGCTCTTGCCCCTCCGATTCCCCTAGCAGTGAGCTACGTAAACTCGAGTGCTCCCTTAGAAGAAGGGAAGGGTTCTCGGTCTTACGAATCTCTGCGCCTCGGTCGAGTAACTGGAGTATAAGCTGGTAATTCTGGCTGCCCCTCGCCGCCGCCTCCTCTACGATTCGTCTTCCTACACGCCCATCGGTGGCCAGGCCATCCTGATACACCCTTAAAAGGCTGGGATCAAGGGAGAGAAGAAACGCCGTTAGGCTATTCCAGAACATGCATACCATCTTTTGATGCAGCAGCCATCGGCTCTGACCCAACAGCTCAGCGCTCTTTTGCGATAATTCCCTTCCGGCGCTACCCATGTCTGCTTCGCCGTGAATGATGGGGACATAAAGCAGGTGCCTCATTACGGCCGCCCGGCTACCTCGGTAATCGCCTGCTCAAAGTGCTTAGAGGCTATGTGGAATGTGGAGGCGCCCGGAGACTGAGCGCTCGTTGAGCCAAGGTTGACAAACTCTCTTATAGCAAGCATAGATGCTCGTCGGCAAACGGCTTCTATGGCCGCACCGACCAGGCCATCCGTCGCGGCGGACAGCCTGTCTAGGTCAACGTCGCTGGCAAGGGGTTTACCGCGAGTGTGGATGTCGAAGATCTCTCGGCGGGCGAGCTCGCTAGGAAGAGGTAGCTCTATCCGTACATCGAGTCTGCCAGGCCGCAGCAAGGCTGGTTCAAGAATATCTGGACGGTTGGTTGCAGCCAGCACCGTCACACCTCTCAGCTCTTCAATCCCGTCCAGTTCGGTTAGGAACTGGCTGATAATACGCTCAGTAACGTGGGAGTCGGAGCCGGCTGCTCTGACGGGAACAAGGGCGTCAATCTCATCGAAAAAGAGGATGCAGGGGCTTGCCTGTTTCGCCTTCTTGAACACTTCCTGAATGGCCCTCTCCGATTCTCCTACCCACTTGGAGAGTATAGCCGGGCCTTTGACCGAGATAAAGTTAACCTCACACTCGCTGGCTACTGCTTTAGCCAAAAGGGTTTTGCCGGTGCCCGGGGATCCGGTGAGGAGAATCCCCTTAGGCGGTTTAGTATTCGCCTGTTGGAAAAGCTCCTGGTGTCTAAGAGGCCACTCAATGGTCTCCTGAAGTATCTGCTTCGCCTCGGGCAGGCCACCAACGTCATTCCACTTCACGCTAGGAGTTTCGGTGAATACCTCTCGTATGGCGGAGGGCTCCACATCCTTAAGAGCCTCTAAAAAGTTGTCCATGGTGACCTGAAGGTCCATGAGCACCTCATACGGAATGAATCCATCGTCAAGGCGGATACGGGGCATGGCCTTCCGCAGGGTAGTCATAGCAGCCTCTCGGCACAGAGACTCCAGGTCAGCGCCTACAAAGCCATGGGTTATCTCTGCCAATCTTCCCAGGTCCACGTCAGAGCTTAGGGGCATGCCTCTGGTGTGAATGTGCAGTATCTCCAGCCTGCTTCTCCTGTCGGGAACGCTTATAGAGATCTCTCGATCAAAGCGCCCAGGTCTTCTCAAGGCCGGGTCCAGCACATTGGGGATGTTGGTAGCACCAATGACCACAACCTGGCCCCTAGTTTGCAGGCCATCCATAAGAGCCAGGAGTTGGGCCACTACTCGTCTCTCTACCTGCTGGTCACCCCGCACCTCCTCTCGTTTGGAGGCAATAGCATCTATCTCATCAATAAAGATGATACCTGGTGCTCCGGCCTTCGCTTTTTCAAAGATAGCCCGCAGGTGGGCCTCGCTCTCCCCGTAGAACTTATGGATGATATCGGGACCGCTTATGTGAAAGAAGGATGCGTCGGTCTCGTTCGCCACAGCCCTGGCAATCAAGGTCTTGCCACAGCCTGGGGGGCCATGCAGCAGGACTCCTTTCGGAGGCTCTATGCCCAGCCTCTCGAAGAGTTCCGGATGCTTCAGAGGCAGCTCTATTATCTCCCTTATTCTCTGGATCTCTTTGTGGAGACCTCCTATATCTTCATAAGTTGTTCCGCCGTTCTGACGGCCAGCGACACCATTGTCTTTGACTTTGATGACAGTAGCGGCATTGACCACTACTACGCCCTTGGGGGTTACCTCCTCTACAAGGAACTCCTGATAGCGGCTGCCGAAAAGGGTGGCTCTTACCCTGTCCCCACTGGTCAGGGGTAATCCCTCCAGAGAGCGCTCCAGATGCCTGGTATCCCTGATGGGGACTACACCATTGGAGGAAGTAGGCGCAAGGACTATAGTCCTCGCATCATTAAAGGAGGTTTGCTGAATCTGAACCTGCTCTCCTATGCTCACCTGGGCATTTTCACGGATGATGCCATCTATTTGAGTGGTTCCCGTTCCCCGGCTTTCAATGTGTGACGGCATCACCTTAACAGCCGTCTTACGTTTACCTCCCATCTCCACTATGTCTCCTACCCGCAGCCCTATGCTGGATATATCCCCTGGGTCCATCCGAGCTATCGCCCTCCCGACGTCTTTGGGTAGAGCCTCGGCTACTGTAAGCTTAAGGACTCCGTTGTTCGCTTCTGCCATCTATGACCTCCCCCTGAGCTAGCCATACCGAAGGTTACGGTTTAGCCAGCGTTATCTCCAGGATTCCGTTCCTGTAAGAAGAGTTCATGCTTGCAATATCTACAGGCGTGGGTAGCAGCAACTCCTTGTAGTACCTCCGATTAGCCGTAGAGGCAGAGAGCACCAGGATATCCCCTTGAACCTGGGCCTGGATGTCTTTCTCCTCTACACCTGGTAGCTCGGCAACTATCACCACCCTGGTCTCTTCCTCCAGAGCGTCCACCAGCGGTTCTCTGGTCTCCGTCACTACTGGCCCCGCCTCTGTTTCCTGGATGTTGCCAAACCGCTCGATGACCGGCTTTCCTCCCAGCCCCAATCGTATGCTGAATCCATACACACCCTTCACTTTGCCTCCAAGACCCTCTATCTCTCCAGAGGCGGAGTGCTCTTCCTTGCCCTCCTCTACCATCCCGGAGACCAGGTCAACCAGGTTGCCTATGCCTCTAAAAAGTCCCCCAAGACCGACCTCGACACAGGCCTCGCCCCCCTCTCTTACCCTTGTTGCCATAGGTATGCCTCCTACTACACGTTTTGTACCAAGTAGCGACCTTTGTAACTCCTCTAGCTTCAGGCTAATAATAGGGAGGGGTTTCGTCATGCCGTTTTCCCATCGCCGGACTGTCTGCAAAGAGACGCCAAGCAACTGGGCGAACCTCTCCTGGGAGAGTCCCGTGCGGCTCCTTAGCTCCTTTATCCGGTCTTCTCTCATTGACCCCCCCTTCAAGGAGGAAGGATAACATATGTTTATTCATATGTCAATACACCTGACCAACCGATTTCATTGTTTGCGCTAGATCTCTTGAGATGGTTTCTGAGTTAAGAGGCTCTTCCTTGCCAACATCTCTTCTAGCCACTCCCTGGGAAATACCCGAAAGGAGCCGTCGCAACTCAGCACACCGACGCCTTATTTCGTCAACCACGCCGCTGGCCAACGCCTCTTTGACATCTCTAATTCCCTTCACTAACCGCTCCAGCTGGGAATCTGAAAGCGAATGGCGCGCCTCTTCCATAGCATCTTCTGCGGCTTCAATGGTGTTATTGGCCTCGATGCCGGCGAGAATACGTATCCGTTTCTCCTTATCCTGCTCCTCGTTGCGCTGGGACTCTTCCTTCAGTTTCTCTATCTCCTGTGGGTCCAGCATCTTGGTCGAGGGGACCTTGACTTTCATCTCATGCTCAGTCAAAAGCTCTTTCGCAGAGACGTGAACCATGCCATCAACATCGGTTTCGAGGGCTACCTCTATCTTGGGGAGGCCCTTCTGCGCTGAAGGGATGCCCTGGAGTTCAAAATGACCAAGGGAGATGTTATCCCCAGCCAGTTCCCGCTCTCCTTGAATCACATGAATATCTATGGAGGTCTGATAGTCCTGGGCTGTCGTAAAGATACGATCTCCAGATGCTGGTAGGGGTGTGTTGCCGTGAATAAGCTTTGCCATGAGATTTCCCTGGGTCTCCACGCCCAGTGAGAGGGGCAGGACGTCCAAAAGGACAACCTCTTCGACGAGCCCAAGGAGCATACCGCTATAGATAGCCGCTCCCCGGGCCACTACTGTGAATGGGTCAATGTAGCGGTACGGTTCTTTACCAAGGATTTGCGTAGCCAGTCTCCTGACGCTAGACATCAAACAGCCACCACCGACCAGAATTACCCTGTCAATTTGCTCAGGAGTGAGAGACCCGTCTCTGAGGGCCTGAAGGGTAGGAGCCACCAACCGACCTAGCAACCCGGAGGTAAGGCCCTCAAACTCCTCCCGAGTCAGCTCACTCTCCAGATGCCTTGAGCCGTAAGAGTCCCATGCAAGGAAAGGAAGGCTAACTCGCGCTGCGGGTGAATAACAGAGGCTTATCTTGGCCCTCTCGGCCGCCTCATGCACTCTCTGTCGAATCTTTGGATCGTCCGGTAGAGGCGTGCCGTGAGTCTTCTGGAAGCATAGAGCCAGATACTCTGCCACGCGCTGAGTAAAATCATCTCCTCCAAGCCGCGTATCGCCGCTTACAGCCTGTACTTCGAAGATACCTTCTCCCAATTCTAATATAGAGACGTCGAATGTGCCGGCACCCAAATCCCAGACCAGGATCGTGTTAGCCTCTTCTCGATGGATACCGTAGGCTAGAGCAGCAGCCGTGGGCTCGCTCAGAAGCCCCAGCACGTCAAGCCCTGCCAGTGCAGCTGCCTCCTTTGTAGCTTGCCTCTGCTGGTCATTAAAGTAGGCAGGCACGGTGATCACGGCCTTGCCTATGTCTTCTCCTAGATATAGCTCGGCATCCTCTTTGAGCTTACGCAAGATAAAACTGGATATCTCCTGGGGTCTGTAATTCCTATTTCCGATCCTCACTTCATAGCTGGAACCCATGTGCCTTTTAATGGAGAATACGGTTCTACGAGGATTGGCGGCCGCCTGTAGCTTGGCTGCCTGGCCCACCAATAACAGGCCTGACTCGGTGAAGGCGACGACAGAGGGTGTGAAACTTTGGCCCTCGGCATTTGGGATGATACGCGGCTGGCCGTTTGTCAAGTAAGCGACCGATGAGAAGTATGTTCCTAGATCAATTCCTATGGCTTTTGCCATCGCAATCTCATTCACTCTCAGTGTGCCTATAGGTCATTGTCAATAGAAACCTCCCTACTGGCGTTGGCCAACATCGGTTCACCCCTCCTGTTCCCGGGCCCGTATGGCTTCATCCCACTCTCTCATGACGCCGTACTTTACCATGGTATCCATGCCTGCCAGAGCGGCTCTGAGATTGATCCCGATGAGGGGAACGCCCGCGAGGGATATGATAATATCGGCGTTTATTACCAGTCCGCGGTCAAGTACTCTGTCTAGAAGGTCCACCAGGGTAGCGTTGGGCCGAACCGTTGACTGCATAGCTATCTCGCTAGGTAGGATCAACAGAAGCTATATGGAGGCAAGGGTCCGGTCAGGCGAAGGGAATACCCATCTCTATTCCGTATCCTGTCTAACCTCGCCTCTAGCTCTGGGTATTTTTCTGGGGAAACCAGAAGGGAGAGATTAAGTAGCATCTGTCCCGCATCCTCACCTCTCTTCACCTTTTCTAGGCGTATGTCTGCCGCACAGCTACAAAGCTCGTCGTACAGCTCCTTGATCTCATTCCCCGTCCTGCGTTGCACCTCGTTACTCACGGTGGACTCCAGTTTCTGGCGATACATGTACGCAAGGCCGCGCGGCTTGGAGCCTATCTCTTCCTCCAATCTCTTAACTTCTAGGCTGGTCTCGGTGATGCTCTTGGCTAAAGCCACGACATCCCGGAAGACCTTGATGCCATATTCGGCTTTGCCCGCAAGAATCTGAGTCTTGCCTCTGAGGGAGTCGTATTCAGCTTCTAGCCAGGCCTTCAGGTTTTCCTCGGCGCTTCTTACCTCTCCGACGACAATGATGGTATTGAAGGTCAACGGAATCACCGACCGCCATCGTTTCCAGGCAGTGTCCACCACCCGATGATGTGCGAGGACCCAGGCGGCGATGACATCAGTCTCAGCCGATTGATAGGGCTGGGGTGGACAGTCATGAACCAGGGCACAAAGGTCTAGATGTACAACTGGGTACACCCGATGCCCTTCTATGCCGATTGTCCCCAGGTTGGCCTCTTCTCCAGCAGCGGCGATACAATAGACGTAGCGACCGCTCTGTTCATCGCCTTTCAAGAAGAAGGCATCGGATTGCACCTGACCATCGTTATTAGGTCCCATGATTAACAGACCGAGTAGGTATCTTCTGTCCTGCCGAACTTAATACCTGTTCGATGGCGTCGTTCACTGCCTCATCCAGACTGTCTCTTATCGCCTTAACCGACTCTGTAACCCCTATCTCTACCTTTATCTTTTCGATGGCATCATCTAGGTCCATGAGGGCTTCCCCCAACCTCTGAATTTCAGCCTCTGTCAGGCTGCCGCTCTCCATACGTCTCAGCGCCTGTAATCGAAGCGCCTCCTTGATGATCTCCACAAGGGCCACGACGAGGCCAAGAACACCGCTCTTCAAATCCTTTTCACTAATATCTACTATCATTCGTTGCTTGGCCTACTTTCCGGCTAATCTTGATTTATCCTCCCTTCTCGTTTAGCCTCTGAAGGCGAATCTCCAGGGCGCCGTTGTTGCAGGTTGCCTTCAAGCTCTCCGGCGCCACCTTGACGTCTAGGGGAAGCTCTTTGCGGTAGCTTCGCAGTGCTGTCCCCTTGGTCGCCAAGAAGAAGACTCTCTTCTCAACTTTCAGCTCTAGCTCCTCAAGGCTGACCCCTGGCACATCGGCGACTATGGTTACCTGATTCTCATCGTAGAAGACATCCATGGGTGGTTCCGTCACATCCGGCGGCTCCGCCGTCCGCTTCGGAGTAGATCGTCTCGTCGTTTTACCCATGGTGCCCACGTGATACTCTTTGTCCCCCAGGATGCCCCGGGTTCGAAATCGCCCGCTGATGCCCATACCCCCACCCTTCCACTCCGTATGGGATAAGACCTCCCTTCCACTTACGGATTCAAGGGTTTCC
>JACQTT010000072.1 GCA_016210665.1 Chloroflexota bacterium
CAGGACGAGGAGGTGGATGTGATGCTGCGCCAGCTTTGCCCTGAGGGCTCTGCCTTCGGCGTATAGATAGGCACTCCTCAATCGGTATATATCCCGAGGAGATAGTCTCATAGTTGTTTGCTTTGCTGAAGTCATGGAATACCTTCGTCCTTAACCATTGTAGGCAGGCCCTATACTAACTCCTGGGCCTCCAGAGCCGATTTTAGCCTGGAGGCTAAATTGAGTACCGTTGTCTTCTCGGCATCAGTTAAGATACCCTGGCACTCCCGAGACTTGGATAGTGAAATCCCATCGGCACTAGAGCTGACGAGGTAGTTCACCTCCAGGCGAATATCGCCTGTAGCTACGTCAATCCATATGTTGGCTGCTTGCAGGCTTAGCAGGTCGAAGGTTATATTCTTTGCCATTGCTCCTCCTCAAAAAAGGGTTCGGCCGGGGCTACCATGAACTACCCCAGGTCCTTTTAGGTAACCGTGCCGTTGGGCAAAATCCAGTTGGTCCCGTTGTCTATGTTCAGATTGGCATCAGTGGTGTTGTATATGACCCTTCCCGCTGTTCCTGGGGCTGGCCGGGTTGCGTCGGAATAGACCCCCACAAGCAGAAAGGTTTGGGAAGCCAGGTCTATACCCCCGTCGGCGTAGATCTTGCCTGTAGCCTCTAAGGAGTCGTTTACATAGACTCGCCCGTTAAAGTTAGCGCCGGTGTTACGGATCTCCTCCTGAAGGTCAATACGCTCTTCTATCACCACCTCGTAGCATGTGCCCAGGCGTATCCTGCCGCTACCGGCCTGCCAGGACTCGATGCGCAGGTCGCTGGGCGATACCCCTTTGAGGGTGTTAGCCCTCAGGTTGCCCGTGATCCACAGGGTGCTTATCTCCGATTCCCCGGCAAAAAGACCCTGGGCGCCTATTGCGTTCACAGGGTTGCCCGAGGCAAGCTTCAATCCTAGGCCTGTGCCACTAGTCACGATGTTCAGTGCGGGAATAGAATCGCTGGCCTGTACCTTCCGAGGCCATCCCAGGCTATCTAACCCCTGCACAACGCTGTACTCTTCGCCTGCCAGTCTCAATGCCATAGTATCCTCCTGTAAATGGTGACAGGGCCCCTAGCCATCTCCTTACGATAGAGAGTAATCGGTGCCCAGGGTGAAGGAGGTGCCGGAGAAGGCCACCACCTTCAAAAATATGATGGAGCCTCGTGCTTCAACGGAAAGGGCGTGTTGCCCGGTAGAGGTGAACTGCCTCGAAGCGCCCCCGAACCACTTGGACTGCCTTGAGTTCCAGAAGAGCACCTGGACATCCAGGCTGGTGAAGCCGGTGCCGGTGATGGTAATGTCCAATCGGCAGTCCTGGTAGCCAACGGAGTCCACGGCGCCGCTGGTGTCGGCCGGGTCCGAGGCGTCCACCGCCGCTACCCCGCTGCGGTGTGCTGCGGGCGACGTAGGCTCAAAGATGGGCCCTTTTGGGAGACCGTTCTGATCTATACGCACGTTTGCCATTAGTTACTCCTTCCGTCCTTCGACAAGTCCGACTATGTCGAGACTCGCGATGAAATCGGAGCTCAGGACGAGGGGTTTAGTCCCGCTCATGGTGAGCTTGTCGAACCATGAGCGCCCTATTTCCTGTTTCCCCTCTAGTCCCGTACGCCCTTCAGTTTAGCCAGCTTCAGGGAGTTGAACACCGCAGTAGCCACATACCACTTGACCCTGGTGCGAGTGGCATCCTTGACTTCCAGACTGCCTACCCGCTCCACCTGAAGGCCGCCGGGGCTGGTTAGTCCCACTATGGCACCCTCGCCTAGCTGAACGGCATAGATGGTGGAGCAGTCGGTGCTGGTGCCTACAGTTTGGGCGTCGGAGACGTAATCGTTGATTCCCAAGGGTATGCCGTCGTAGTACTGAACCATCTGGCCGAACTGATTGCGGTCCGTCTCCAGGAGGCCAGAGCCCGTCGCCCTCGAGAGTGACGATAGCTTGCGTCGGCTGCGGCGGCTCATGAGGAACAGGTGGGGCTTGCCAGCCTTGACCCTGTCTATCAGCTCGTCCAGCTTTTCCAGGGTCAGGGTGGCGCCGTTGGTGCCCATGGATACCGTTTGCCCCGAGGTCGCCAGCTTGTCAATGCCGTCAAAGGACTTGGCGTCCACGGCGGTGTCCCCTGTGATGAAGGTATTGTCGAACTTCTGCTGAACTGCCTTGGCCTTGAGCTGCACCACCGCCGCCTCCAGGTCCTGGAGATTGGAGCGGGTGGCCTTGAGGAAGTTGTCCACATCGGCGTCGCCGCCCAGGATCTTCAGGGTGGCCGTCTGCTGGGTGAAGGTAGGGGTGGACTCCGTCCAGGTGTCCCCTACGTCGAAGAAGGAGGCGGTAGGAGCGGTGTTCTCCTGGTTGTAGGTGAGGCCGTTGCCTACGATCTCGATGAAGGGCAACGCCTGTAGGATGGGGCTCTCATTGATAATTGTCTCGATAACCCCGGTGAGGAGAACGTCGTTGGAGAGCTTCGCGGCTTCTGCTAGGGTAAGGGCCATGACTGCTGTACCTCCTGAATTTGGTTTCTCTCTTGTCAGCCGATGCCAGAATATTAGAGCATATGTTCTACTATTGGGAAGGGGGCGGTGGCAGAGGGATGGCTTACCTCCTCAAGATGTCCCTAAGAAAACAAGCCTGCTCTTCAAAGAGCGTTAATGTAGAGACTTGCAGGCTTGGGTAAGGATAGGGTATTTTGGTACCAGTCTTAGGAAAGTCCGTCGAGAGCAACGTGGAGCATTGGAATGGCGAGGGTTTCACCTCAAGATTACCCACGTGTTCAAAAGGAAAATGATAAGTTTAATGCTTGCTTAGACGAGGCTTGCCTAACTCCACATACTTACAAAATCCCAGTTAAAAAACTCAAGAGCATTATACTAGACGCAATCCAATCCGCGAACAGAAAATCAAGCCGAGAAATCCTAAGTGTGCCCGAGAATGCAACCGAAGATGAAGCTAAGAGGATTTACAAAAAAGAAGGAAAGGAACTTTTTAAATATTTTGTAAAGTACTACGATGATCCTGCCTCAGCGGCCTACCAATGTTTAGGCAAGCATTTCTCAGAGATTGCACAAGAACAACTCAGAAACAGAATTCTGCAGAAACAGCGAATGAACTCCGGATGGAGGTATCAGTTTATAGCTCAAGAATCCGCCCGTCAGTCGAAGAGGTTTATTTCTGTATCCGGTATTGGGACTGCTGAGGCTGACTTTAATGCTCAAATCAAGCAGATTGAGCCAAGAAAAAAGCCTGTTAATATATACGTATCAGTCAAAAATCGAAGCAACACTCTAGGTGGACAAGATTGGCCTAAAGCAATTCAGGCTTTAGAACAAGTCGCAAGGAATGACAGAAATAGAGACGGTCCCTATATTTGCGTCTTCGGAATAGCGATGGAAAAGGGACTGCAAAGAATTAAGACCATACAGAAAACTAAAGTTCCTCATTCACCTAACACAGAGGTCTGGCTCTCTGACTTCTTTTGGCCGTTTTTTGTGAATTACTCATACGAAGAAATCATTTTAGCAGTACTTCATACACTAAGGGAGCAAACTTCGCCTGACCCTGTTCCTGTCAACATTTCCTTTCCAGAGGAACTAATGGCTACTTTTGGGGAATATTGCAAAGAATACAAACTCCTAGATTCTGAAGGGAGATTCAACGACGCCAATAGACTCGTTGCAGTGTTTTGTGGGCAGGCAAAGAAATGAATACGTATAAGACTGAGGTTTATCTGGGAGATTCAAGGGGAGTTCTCAAGAAGTTTCCTAAGGGACACTTTAATCTTATCGTGACTTCTCCTCCCTATGCTGATGCAAGAAAAAGCCATTACGATAGCATAAAGCCAGACAACTACGCCGAATTTATGCGGAGTTTTCATGATGAACTCTGGCGTGTTTTGGCAGATAAGGGCTCGTTCGTGCTCAATATTAAAGATAAGGTCGTTAATGGCGTTAGGCACAGGTATATATGGCATACTATTGAAGCGCTTTCTAGATTAGGCTGGCGATGTGTGGATGATTACCTATGGATTAAACCTAACGCCATGCCGGGTTACTGGAAAAACAGACTTCGTGATGAATGGGAATACTGCTTCCATCTAACAAAGCAGAGCAACTTCGCCATGTACCAAGATGCGGTGCGTAAGCCCATTGGAAATTGGACAGAAAAACGGTTAGCTAAGCTTACAGGAAAAAGCACCAGCCGTCATAACAGTGAAAATAACAGCGGGTTTGGGCGTGATCTTCGTTACTGGCTTAATAAAAACAATGTATTGCCAGGTAATACGGTGTCCGTGCCCTTAGTCGGCAAAAATATGGGGCATCCAGCAGCGTTCCCTGTCGGCCTTCCAGAATTTTTTATCAAGTTGTTTACTCAGCAAGGAGATAACGTACTAGATCCTTTTGCCGGAAGCGGTACAACCGGTGTGGCAGCTGAAGAGCTTTTAAGAAATGTCGTCCTTATTGACGCAAAGAAAGAGTACTTTGACACTATGATAGCAAGGCTCAATAAAACGAGTCCATCATCTAGAGAGAGAGTTTATTTCGACTGTAAAGAATCACCAGAGTACCCCTCCGTGACAAATAGGTATACTGTGCCTGTTCAACCGATTCTTCTGGAAACTCCCTTGAACTATAGTGTTCAGGGCTCAAGTAGTCCAGAATGACTGGTGACTCTAGTAAAGCGTCACTAATCACCTGGCAGCGTACAAACCCTTGACAAAGGCAAGTTTTTGGCTATAAGCTGGTACCGTGTTAAATTGAGGGTGAAACCCTTTAAGCTTACTTGGAACCTGCCAAGGTTAAGGAGGAGTTGTGAGAGACAAACTGGTCAGCCTAGAAGATGCGGCGAAAATCGTAAAGGATGGTAACCAGATAATTTTCCACGGTGGCATGGACTTTACCCCTATGGCCCTGCTCCGACAGTTATTGCGCAACGGCGTAAGGGACCTCAGCACCATAGGGGTCGTTGGTGGGGCTATGAACCTGGACCTCCTCATAGGTGCCGGTGCCACCGCCACCGTCGAGACCTGTAGCCTTGGATTCGAGAAGTACGCTCGTGTGGCTCCCAACTATCTTCGCTACCAGAAGGCCGGACGGGTGAAGATGAAGGATAATACCTGAGGTATCATCTATAACATGGTCCAGGCTGGATCAATGGGGATACCTTATGTGCCGGTACTTGGCTTGGCGGGATCTGATGTTGCCGCTCGGCGCAGCGACTTTACCATAGCGCCCAACCCCTTTAACCCGGAGGAGAAGTTTGTCGTAGCCAAGGCTATCAACCCCGATGTAGCCATCTTCCACTGCGCCAAGGCCGATAGGGCCGGCAACGTGCTTACAAGAAAGAAAGGCAACGAGATGCTTCTTGCTCAGGCGTCGAGGAAGGTCATCGTTACCGCAGAAGAGATAGTGGACAAACTCTCGCTAGACGATGCACCGGGCAGGTTCATGCCAGGTGTCCACGTGACGGCGGTCGTTCGTGCTCCCTTCGGGGCCTATCCCACCGAAGCTACTGGGTACTACGATGAGGATGAGGAGCAGATTCTGGAATATGTGAAGGCGTCGGACTCTGACGAAGCCTTTTCACGCTACCTGGACAAGAACGTGTTTGCCTTTGACAGCCACGATGCTTATCTTGAGAGCAGGAGGTTGAGCCCAGCGCGGGTAGCGGCTGCATTATGACTCAGATACCTGAGTGTACAATGGAAGAGCTGCTCGCCGTCCTGATCTCTCGAGAGGTCAAAGACTTCGAGATGTCGGCGTGCGGTGCTCTATCCTTTATTCCCGCTGCGGGCATGCTTCTCGCCTCTCACACCCATGCTCCCCATGCAGAGATTATCATTCAGGGAAGCAAGGAGTATTTCCCCTTTGTAGGAGGCCCTGATTGGCATAACATGGCCTCCCGGGGGCAGATGGACCTGTTCTTCATCGGCGCCATCGAGATAGACCGTCACGCAAACTTCAATCTTCATGTCATTGGAGACAGAGACCACCCGGATGTTCTGATGCCTGGGCTGTATGGTTCTGGGCTTCTATACTACACCGTACCCCGCATCATCTTCTTCCGCACGGAGCATACCCGACGTTTCCTGGTAGAAAAGGTGCAATTTATCTCCGCGGCGGGTAGTGCACCTGAAGGGGTTCCTCGGCGCAACCGAGAGGTCAAGATCATCACCCCCAGGGCTATCCTTCGCCGAAATGAAGAGACCCGCTTCCTGGAGCTAGAGTCGGTGCACCCTGGTCATACCCTAAAGGAAGTGTTAGATAACACTGGTTTCGACTTGGGTGTGAAAGGCAAAGTTCCTGAGACGTCTCCTGTAACCGCGGATGAGCTACACGTGCTGCGGACGGCAGTCAAGAAGCACATGATTGAGACGGAGACCTACCCGGAGCTGGCTCGCACGCGCATAATGGTTGATTAGTCTCCCTTCGCACGAACTAATAAGTCGTGAGGAATTTTTACATCAGCCCTCTAGGATGCTTATCATAAGCCTAGGGAACCATGCAGCCGACAATGCCAACGTGTCGCCAATATCGCAACACGGCAGAAGTGGCGCAGCCCAACTTGCTGGGTTCAAATCCTGGCTTGTATGGCATCGCTTACAGAAGCCAGAACTTTCGAGTTCGTGCTTGATCTGGTGGCCTAACAACGTTCGAGGCTCCTCCTGGCGGGCCTGATGGGGCTAGAACCACCACCATGACTCTATGAACTTCCTCTACGGCGTCATTGCGAGCAAGTCTTGTGAGCGAAGCAATCTGGTGGGGTGAATCCTGGCCCTACAGGTCAACGCTCAGGTCTCGCCCCGTAGGGTTCATGCTCTTGATGAGCTTGATCTTGCGCCAGCGGGGGCCTGCCTTCAACTGCTTCTCACGGGCAATGGCAGCCTCGGACGTTTCCGCCACTTCGTAGTAGACAAGGTCGGTGACGTTGTAATTTGAAGCAAAGCCAGGGGCAAGTTTCTCTTTGTGCTCATGGACACGACGAGGAAGGTTGTTCGTTACCCCGGTGTAGAGAACGGTCTTTCTGGGGTTGGTCATGATGTAGACAAAGAAACTTCTGCCCATGCTCAGCCTTCCTCGGCGTGGCTACTGGCCACCCCACCAGATTGCCACGCCCCGATTTCATCGGGGCTCGCAACGACGAACACCTGGGGCCATCGCATACAAAAACCAGACCTTTCGAGCTCGCCCTAAAACTGTTGGCATGACACCATGCCCAGGTGGTTCGAGTCGCAGGCGGTGGGACTCTCTGGACATTACTCGAACTTTCTGCGGCCTGACCTGGTGCCCAGGCTGTGGCAACTGTTGACTCCCCTGGCTAGAGCCCAGCGCAGCGGTTGAATCGCCTGGTCTTCTTGGCTGAAATCTGAGGGCGATTGATGCTATCAGTCGGACTTGACAATGCCTCACATGATACCCAAACTGTCCCTGGGGCTAAAAGCTAGCAGTACTTCAAAGAGCGTTAGATAGCAATGGCATCGCTTGTTGACATTGTAGTTTCGTTGGCAGCGTCGGTTGGGCTTATCTTGGCGCTCCTACAGTCCTCTGCCAAGCTGGATGAAGAAGACGACCCCAAGTTTCGCGCTGGCAGGGAAAGGCTTGGCCTTTGGCTGACCTCCCAGCCCAAGAAAAGCTTTTCCCAACGGGTCAGCGAGGCAAACGAATTCTTCTTCCGCTGGTTTGATGGCTTCTTCCGTGGAAAGGGCACCTTGCTCGAGCAGGGGCTCTGGCTTGGGCTGGTTTTCTCCCCCGTCATGCTGCTCCTCATACGCCTGCTGCTCCTGGTGACGGGAGAGCCGATGCCCCAGACCAGCGGTATGCTCCTCCTTGCCATCACGCTGGCCTTTTTGCTGAGCATGGCGGTTGTTGGCGCCAGGGCACTGAGCGTGCTCTTCGGCGTGCTCTTCGGCGTGCTCTTCGGCGTGCTCTTCGGCGTGCTCGCCGGCGTGCTCGGCGTCGTGCTCGGCGTCGTGCTCGGCGTCGTGCTCTCAGAAGGCCTTGCTTATATGTTAGGTTTTACAGTGGGCGGCATCCTCGGAAGCGTAGCCCCCCAGCTTCTCAGGTTCCACCTCCCGGTGCATCCCTTGCGCTCATTAGCCTTGTCCCTGGCTACAGTCATCTTCCTTGGCATAATCATGTGGAATGCCCGCGTCTCCTTCTATCATCTGCTTCTTCAAGACGGTCCGATAGTCTTGAGCTACGTCGCCTTCAACATGTTTGCCGATGGCATATCCCTTCTGGAGACGCGGTGGATCCTCCGGCGCAGCCTCAACCTGGGGCTGCTTAGCCTTCTTGGACTCGTGTTGCTGGATTTGGTGGCGTCTGCCGCAATCTTTCTTGTCCTGCCTCTTATCCTGGGAGAGCTGCCCAGCTTTTGGGAGAGCATTTTCTTTAAGGGGAGCCGTCCCTGGCTGGGCATCCTCTTCTGGAGCACGTTCTCAACCTCGGTGTTGTTCTACCTGTTTGTGGGGACAGTGCTTTTGTTCATTCTCCCTGGTCATTGGTTGGCCCGCCTCTTCTACCGGACCATTGGGCGGATCATCACCATAGAGTCACGCCCCTTTACCGCCATCGCCTACGGCATGATCCTGTTGGTCGTAGCTGTGGTTGCAGTAGGCTGGATAGGCGCATTCGTGTATCATCTCGCTGTCGGCTAATTCTTGCCGGAGTTCTAAAGTGGCCGCCCCGGGCCAGACAGGATTCGAACTTCTCGGCAACTCAGCTGTTATACAGTCGTCACACTCGAGGTTCGTAAAGCTAAACCATATGCCGAGCTTGCGTAACCTCAAGCGGGATACCTAACTTGCCGAAAGGCTGGTTAGAATAAGCCTACGCCTCTTTTGCCCCGACTTGTCGGGGCTAGGCGATAATAATACGTCCCGTCCCAGCTGTTCAACTATTGGTCACAAGCTGGCTTTGTGTTATGATAAACTGGGTTTGCGTTTCGTTTCATCCTGGGTTCATATGACCCCTTATAGCTTCTGAACAGTGTGACATGCGTATATTTCTTCGGCTGACCGCCTATGCTCTACGATACAAAAGGCGTTTGGCAGCAGCATACATCTGCCTGTTAGGCGCCAGCATATCCTATCTGGTCATTCCCAAGATTCTGGGTGAAGCCATAGATGCAACCCTAAGGTCAGGGGCAAGCTCGCAGCTTTTGCTGCTTGCCATAGCAATCCTTGGGATAAGCGCTGTCAGAGGGATCTTCGCCTACGGTCAGACCTACCTGGCGGAGTCTCTTTCCCAGCGGGTAGCCTACGACATACGCAACGCCTTCTATGACCACCTACAGCGTCTCAGCTTCGCTTATCACGACCAACAGCATACAGGCAACCTTATGTCCCGCGCCACCGCCGATGTAGAGAACATTCGCACGTTCACAAGTATGGGTCTGGTGCGCTCTCTCTACTTCTTTTTGCTTCTTGTGATTGTTTCCGTACTCCTGGTGCAGCTGCACTGGCAACTGGGTCTTCTGAGTATCAGCATCGTCCCCATTCTTATAGCCTACTCCATAAAGGTAAGCTTTACCATGCGGCGCATCTGGCTCCAGGTTCAGGAGATGCTGGGCCAATTGACTACCATTCTTCAAGAGAATCTAGCTGGGGCAAGAGTAGTCAAGGCATTTGGCGCCGAGGAGTATGAGAATGGGAAGTTTGATAAGAAGGCCTGGGAGGTAACCGAAGAGAGCCTCCAGGCCAACCGTATTCAGGCCTCTAACTCAGCCCTGATGACCTTCACCTTTACCCTGGCCCTGGGTCTGATACTCTGGTTTGGGGGGCGACAGGTAATCCAGGGCAATCTCACAGCCGGCCAGCTCGCTCAATTCATCTTCTATATGGGCATCTTGGCCATGCCAGTGCGTACGGCTGGCTGGCTGGTCAGCTCCTACTCACGGGCGCTCTCCTCCGGGGAGCGAATCTTCTACATTCTGGATACCGAATCTCCGGTAAAAGAGAAGCGTAACGCCAAAGAGTTGCCCAGGCGGCAGGGCCATGTACGCTTTGAGCACGTCTCCTTTAGCTATGATTCCTCAGCGCCGGTGCTAACAAACATCAGCTTGGAGGCAAAACCCGGGCAGGTGATTGCTCTCCTGGGAAGTCCCGGAAGTGGGAAGAGCACCATAGTCCACCTCCTGCCTCGTTTCTATGATGTGACTGAGGGAGGCATCACTATAGACGGCATAGACATCAGGGATGTTACCCTGGCTTCCCTGCGACGTAACGTGGGTATAGTCTTACAGGATGTTTTCCTATTTAACTCTACCATCGGAGAAAACATAACCTACGGAGCGGTAGAGGCCTCCAAAGAGGATGTGGTAAGGGTAGCGAAGATCGCCCAGCTCCACGACTTTATACAGGGCTTGCCTGAAGGCTACGACACCTGGGTGGGCGAGCGAGGCGTTACCCTTTCTGGAGGCCAGCGTCAGCGTCTCGCCATCGCCCGAACCCTCCTACTTGATCCGCCTATCCTGATTCTGGACGATTCGACCTCCAGCGTGGACGCCGAAACGGAGCACCGGATACGACAAGCTTTGGACTCGGTGATGCGGGGACGCACTACCTTGGTAATAGCCCACCGGCTCAGCACCGTTCACACGGCCGACCTGATCCTCGTGTTGAAGGATGGAGAGATTGTGGAGCGAGGCACTCATCGGGAACTTCTGGGTCAGGAAGGTCTCTATCGGGAGATCTACGATCTTCAATTACGTCCTAAAGAGGAGATAATGCTCGAGACATCCTTAAAAGCCGAGTCAGGAAGAGGCTTAACATGATGTGGAGAGGAGGTGGTGGTGGTGGCCTAGGATTTGGCCACCACGTCTTTAGCGATGACGAAGCCTTAGGCAAGGTCTATGACCACCGTGTGGTCATGCGTCTGCTGAGATATGTGGGAACCTATAAGCTCCAGACCATTATCAGTACCTGGAGTGTGATCATATCCAGCCTTACCTCCGTCGCCACCCCCTGGATCATAAAGCACGGGATAGACAAATTTGTGGGCAAAGGCGACCTGGTGGGGCTCAACTGGGTCGCTCTCCTCTTTGTGGTCAACGCCTTACTCAACTGGGGTTCCAACTACGTCCAGTTTATCTCCATGGCGAAGGTAAGCCAGGGTGTGCTCTACAACCTCCGCACCGAAATGTTCCACCACCTCCAAAGGCTCTCTCTCTCCTTTTTCGACAGGACCGAGGTAGGAAGGATAATGTCCCGGGTGCAGAACGACGTAAACCAACTCCAGGAGTTTTTGTCTGTTGTTATCCAGACCCTGGGCGACTCCCTCAGCCTGGTGGGCATCGTTGTGGCTCTTCTCCTGTTGAACTTGAAGCTGGGCCTCCTTACCATGACAGTGATTCCCGTTCTCTTCGGCATTATGATGATCTGGCAGAGACACGCCAGGAGCTCCTTTATGAGAGTGCGGGGAGCTATTTCCGCCGTCAACGGAGCACTTCAGGAAAATATCTCGGGCGTGCGCGTAGTTCAGAGCTTCAGTCGAGAGAGCAGAAATCTTCACCTTTTCGACCGCAAGAACTACGAAAACCTGGAAGCCAACCTTCACGCCGGCCGCTTATCTGCCATACTCATGCCAGTAGTGGACATCCTGACGGCGGTGTCCATAGGGTTGGTGATTGTCTTTGGCAGCCAGATGGTAGCTAGTGGAGCTCTGGAGATAGGAGCCTTGGTGGCCTTCATTATGTACATCCAGCGATTTTTCGACCCCATTCGCAACCTTACCCTTCAATACACCCAGTTTCAGCGAGCCATGACCTCAGGAGTGCGCATCTTTGAGCTTCTAGATGTACCGCCGGACTTGAAGGACGCTCCCAATGCCAAGGAACTGCCTCCCCTCAAAGGCGAAATAAGGTTTGAGGGTGTGACCTTTGCCTATACAAAAGGGCAAGACGTTCTCAAAGACATCAATCTCCACATAAGGCCCGGGGAGACGGTGGCACTCGTGGGACCCACGGGGGCTGGCAAGACTACCCTGGTATCTTTGACCGCCCGCTTCTATGATGTGCAGGCAGGGCGCATCACGGTGGACGGCTACGGTATCAGAGACGTTACCCGCCGCTCCCTCGCCAATCAGATGAGCATGGTGTTGCAGGAGCCGTTCCTCTTCTCGGGTACCGTCAAGGAGAACATTCGCTACAACCACCTCGACGCCTCCGACGAGGATATAGAGAGGGCGGCCAGGGCCGTCGGCGCCCACGACTTTATTATGCGTATGGAGAAGGGCTACGATACCGTGCTACAAGAGAGGGGCCTCAATCTCAGTGTAGGGCAGCGCCAGCTTGTCAGCTTTGCCAGGGCCATCATCGCCAATCCCAGGATCATCATCCTGGACGAGGCCACGGCCAACATAGATAGCTATACAGAGATGCTTATCCAGCAGGCCCTGAAGGAGCTCCTTGAGGGACGGACGGCCATCGTCATCGCTCACCGACTATCCACTATACGAAACGCCGATAAGATAGTGGTCATGGACAGGGGTCAGATTGTGGCGGTGGGCAAGCACCATGGACTGGTAAAGGAGTGCGACCTTTACAACCAACTCTACGCCATGAACTACGCAGCCCTGGAGACGGCGGGGGCTACGGCGGGCAACGGGGGGAGCTAAGGAGCAGTCTAACGCAACATGCCGCGATAAGTAGTTGTCAAGTTGTCAATAAGTTGGGATATAGATATTTCCTATAATAAACCCTTGACAAATTC
>JACQTT010000073.1 GCA_016210665.1 Chloroflexota bacterium
GATCTGATGTGTCCCGCAGGCAGCAAAATCGCTCCTACATAGACAGCCACAATTGCGCCCCCCAAAGCAACCGCTATGGGAGTAGAAGCCGCCGCAGCGATGACTCCCACTAGGAACCCACCCACAGGGGTGAACCCGAAGGTCAGGCCATAGATACCCATAACCCGTCCGCGCATGGCATCCACGGAGATGAGCTGGAGCATAGTCGCCATGGTCACGTCGTAAGCCATGATTGTGCCGCCGACTATCGCCACAAGGGCTAAGGATACCAGGAACCAGGGAGAAAAGGCGAAGAGGATCAGGAAGAGGCCCGTTACCAACGCAGACCCAACTAGCAGCACACCCTTTCTACGAAAGTCGCCTAAACCCGCCACTGCCGTGGTGCTAAGCATGGCCCCGACGCCGCTGGCTGCGGATAGATATCCCAGACCCGTACCTCCCACATGGAGAACATCCTTGGCCATAACCGGCATCATGACGAAATGGGAAAAGGCAAAGGTTTCCATAAGGATGCTGAGGAACATAAGCCGCCGAATGTTGAGCGTGGCCCATACGTATTTGATTCCATGACCTACCGATGTCCAGAAGGGTTCCTGATGCGAGGCAGCTGCATAGCTGCCCTGCATATAGAGTAGGAATGCCGCGCCGAACCATACGCTGACGCTGGCGAAGATATAACTAGCCCCCACGCCAAAACTGTCGATGAGAAACCCCGCAATAATGGAACCAATTATCCTTGTAACGTTCATGGCGACCATTCGGGCAGCCATACCGTTCAAAAGGCGCTGCGCCCCTACCGTCTGGTACACCATGAAGTTGGCCGCCGGGAGCATGGTAGCCATGGTCACGCCTTGGCTAAGAGAAACGAGTATCACATGCCATAAAGCGACGTTACCGGTAATGGTGAGAAGGCCCAAGACAAGGGCGGTAACCCCACTGAATGCATAGAGACTCGCCAGCACCTTCCGCTTGTCGAGTCGGTCCACAATGGTCCCACCAAAGGCACCGAAGACCAATTGTCCCAGCCCCTGCAGTCCGACGACTGCGCCAACCCAGAAAGGAGAATCGGTCAGCTCCAAGACCAGCCACCCCTGGGCCAACATACGCACTCCCATTGACATGGAGGTGAAGAAGAAGCTAGCCCAAAGCCATCTGAACGGCACGCTTTCAAAGGCCAGAAGCACGCGGGCTAGTCCCACCTGCTTCTGGCCTTCCGCACTCTGATCAGGATTCGCTGGATGCACTACACCCCCGGAGGATGCTTTCACTGAAATTAAGGGTTTAGATGATATCCTCGCTGGAGACGCCATAATGGGCGGCCATGCACACCGCGCCAGTTTCAAGAAGGAAAGCCAGGACTCTTCTGTCTTTCAGAGAATCCGAAATGATTCCACTGTTCTTCGCTACTGAAGGGCTGCTCTACCTGGATTCTTCGCTACACTGCTCTGAGGACGACTTTAGGTGTGGACCTCTCCTAACTCACAAGGCCTTTTATACTGCTTATCAACACAACCTGAACCAGGACCAGCACTACGGCATTTATTATCGCGCCCAGTAGCGTTACTCCTGCCGCTCTCCACGTACTCTTATAGTCCAGGGCCTGCCTGACAGCTATAACCATGGCAATCCAGTTCCAAATGACAGAGACCAGCAGAATTATGCCTCGCAAGGCTGGTATAGGAATAATAGCAAGAAGAGCTACGAGCCTTGGCGTGGACGCAAACCCCATCGTCCTGGCTAGCTGACCCCAGTCCGCCACCGTCTCAGGCTCCTTAAAAAGCCGCGTTCCAATGAAGTAATTCAGCCACGCCCAAACTGCCCAACCAATTAGTCCAACAACCACGCCTGCGATCAACCCTGGCCACCCACCTTCGGTCACGCTGCCAATGCCGGTCGCCAAGCTGCCCAAAACGACTACTAGGATAGCTTGCCCCATGGCAGTCTTATCTGCCTCCACCTCCTCATAAAGGTTCACATCCAACTGGGCCGCCCGAACCATTCGATTTACCAGTGCCATTTGTCTAGCCTCTCGTTATTTATTAGTATAAAACTGACTCCAGCCTGTTCCAGTCATTCTAGGTTCTTCCAGAAACTCGGTCAATGCCTTCTCAGAGTCCACCATAATTGAAGCAGGCACAGTTCTTGACACCAACGATTGGGGGGTATAGGTTACAATCGCTTGGTATCTATGACTGCTCAACCTCCCTTTCCTAGTATGGTGATCGAGAATAGGTTGTTCCTTATATCCTTATATCCTTAAGAAGCCTGCCAAGGTAAAATGCAGTGGTGAGAGACAAAAGGTATTATCCTAAGAGGACTAGCACAAAGTATTAGACTACTATCTAGTTGGATCAACTAGCGCATCCAAGTCCCGACCCAACTCCGCTCATCCTGAACACGTCGAAGGGTGAGACGCTCATGGTTCGACAAGCTCACCACGAGCGTCTGATTATGAGGTTCTCTGCCGTGATTAGATAGTGGCTATAAACTTACGATATTGTCCCGAAAAGAAGCCCGGAGGTGACAATAGATGACTCTTCCAAGAGACGATATGAACCCCTTTGAAGCGGTAACCTGGTGCTTTGATCGCGCCGCCAACAGGCTCCGTATAGACGAGGACCTGCAGGAGCTGATGCGCCTTCCATGGCGAGAGCTAAAAGCAGAGGTGCCGGTTCGCCTAGATAACGGGCGTATCAAGGTATTCATAGGCTACAGGATCCAACACAATGGCGCTCGAGGCCCCTACAAGGGAGGCATCCGCTATCATCCTCTGGCCGATGCCGACGAGGTGCGAGCGTTAGCCTCCCTCATGACCTGGAAAACTGCCCTGGCAGACATCCCCTTCGGAGGCGCCAAGGGAGGCGTTCAGTGCAACCCCTCCGAACTCAGCGAGGGAGAACTGAACCGCTTGACCCGGCGCTACACCCAGAGTATCTCCCATATACTCGGCGCTAACAGGGACATTCCCGCACCGGATCTGGGTACCGACAGCCAGGTAATGGCCTGGATGATGGACGCCTACGGGCAACTACACGGACACACCCCAGCTATAGTCACAGGAAAGCCTGTAGAGTTGGGCGGCTCCTACGGACGAGACGCGGCCCCAGGCCGAGGAGCCATGTTCTGCCTGGGTCAGTGGGCACGTCTAGCTGGAAAGGACCTCAGGGGGATGACTGTTGGCATTCAGGGGTTCGGGCAGGTCGGCTCGTGGATAGCACGTCTAGTAGGCGAACTGGGGTGCAAGGTTATCGCCGTAAGCGATATTAAAGGCGGCATCATCAACTCTAAGGGATTGGACATATCTAAGCTCCTACAACATACTAAGGAGAGCAGATCCGTCGTCGGTTTCAGGGAGACCGAGCCCCTGACCAACGAAGAGCTGCTAGAATGCCCTTGTGACATCCTGGTACCTGCCGCCGTAGGGGAGGTCATTCACGCCAAAAACGCCGATCGGGTGCGAGCCAAAATCATTG
Organism: Chloroflexota bacterium; assembly: GCA_016210665.1. GTDB lineage: Bacteria > Chloroflexota > Dehalococcoidia > Lucifugimonadales > JACQTT01 > JACQTT01. The sequence continues at coordinate 3,474 of JACQTT010000073.1, forward strand.
TAGAGGGAGCCAATCACCCGGTGACACCCGCAGCTGACCTTATCCTAGCCAATCGGGGGGTGACCCTGCTGCCAGACATCCTGGTCAACGCTGGCGGCGTAGCTGTCTCCTATTTCGAGTGGGCCCAGAACATACAGGAGTTCCGCTGGACCGAGGAACGTGTCAACCAAGAGCTCCAGGGCATAATGAACCGGGCCTGCACCCAGGTGTTCGATCTCGCTCACAAAGAGAAGGTTACCCTTCGAGAGGCGGCCTTCATGATAGGGGTGCAGCGTGTTGCCAGGGCCGAGCAGCTTAGGGGATTTGTTTAGGTCCCTTAGCCCATACCCATTCTAGTACCTACTGTCATTAATCAGCGTAACATCCGACTAGGGAGTGCAGAGGGGCGAAGCCCCTTTGCCGGGAGTCCCGATTTCATCGGGATACAAAATTATCCCCCTTCCTTTCCTGGAAGGGGGATAAAGGGAGATGGCTCGGTGGATCAAGCAGGAGTCTGCAACGGTTCATGATCACGCTGATTTACGATAGGAAGTACTACTAACCTAGCCATCTCAACAATCTTTGTGCGGAGCGCCAATGGAACGTCTGTCGGAAAGTTCCCACGGGACAGCCCCTGAACAGCGAGGGGTTATCATTACCTGGGGAGCCTTGACCCACGTAGGCATGAAAAGGCCCAGCAATCAGGACACCTACTGCGCCCTCGTAGATGCCGACGCTCCCCGCGGCACGAATGCCCTGCTAGCGGTCGCCGATGGAATGGGTGGTCACCGGGCGGGAGATGTGGCCAGCCAGATGGCGATCCAGGGATTGGTGAAGGGTCTCTCTTTACGGAACGAAGGGGACCTCGCCCTCAACGCTGATATAAGATATGAATCCTTTCTGACAGGGGTAATCGAGCGCGTGAACGAAGAGATACATCGGGGGGCGTCCCGATTCGAGACACGAGGTATGGGTACTACCCTAACAGCAGCCCTACTGGTACGCTCCATAGCCTTCATAGCCCACGTAGGCGACAGCCGTGCCTACCTTTTGAGAGAAAGGCGAATACAGCAGCTTACCCGAGACCACACCTGGGTAGCCGAACAGGTGGCCCTGGGTCTTCTTACCCCCCAGCAGGCTCGAGTACACCCGGGAAGGAGCGTCCTCACGCGAGCCCTGGGCAGCGCTCCAATTGTGGATGTAGATACAGCAGCCATCCAGATAAAAGAAGGGGATACCCTTCTCCTCTGCTCCGATGGCCTTCAATCCCTGGTTACAGATGAAGAGATACGAGACATCGTAACTCAACAAGAGCCTCAAGACGCCTGCCAAATCCTGGTTGACAGGGCCAATGCTAGGGGTGGCGATGATAATATCACTGTGGTCATCGCTAGAGTGGATCGTGGGAATAGAATCCAGCCTTCTAAAACCCGCCGAAGTGCTGAACAGAGCTAGGAAGATCCATGCGAAAGCATGAGCCTTCCAGTCTTTAGAGCTACGCCGCTGAGGCGACCTTTTCCTCAGATTTCAAAAGAACATAAGGCTAATCAAAGGAAGGCTACGACCAGGAAGCCTATGCCCATGGCTACCAGGCCTACAGGAACGCCCAAGCGCGCCCACTCCTTCATGGAGATGCCTAGCTTGTTTGCGACAATAATATTGGGGATGTTGCCAGGGATAAGCATACCTCCAGAGATGAGAAGGGACAGCAGGACACTGTGTATCTGATCCCTGGAGAGGGCCGGGCCTATCTCGGCCGCCGTAAGAGTTGCGTTGTCCAGCACCGCTGACGAGATGTTGGCCCAATACAGGACGTAACCCGGGACATGACTCAGATACCTCTCGATAATAATCTCATAACCAGCTCCGAGAAGGGTTAAGGCAGCTACAAATATATAGACTTTGACGGCGCGGATTCCTACGGCTGCCCATCCCTCCGCCTCTTTATCTTTATCAACGTTCTCCTCCGTGAGGAGTTCTCTCTTGGCCAGGCGAAGGGAGAGAAGCGTCGCGGCGGCGATGCCTATCATTATTTCAACTCCCAGCAATCGGGCCAGGAAGAAAAAATCGGCGTGATAGGGCTCCCCTACGAGTTTCTGAATAGCTATGGTGGACAATGGTTCACCAACGGGTGTCAACGCTGCTCCAAACCCTATGGCGAAGCAGCCGGCAATAGCTACGTTAATCCTGCTTGACCGAGAGAGGGGAAGAATACTCAGAAACTCCGCGAGCAGGATGCCTGCAATGATGGCGGTGATCATGCTACTTACAACACCCAGGCCCGCTACGAGTATCGCAGCTAGCACGCTAAGGGGAATTCGGGTCAACAGGTATTGGAGTCCACGGTTAAGGCGTCTTCGGGCAAGATGAGTCAAGAATCCAGCTACCAATACTGCTACAGTAATCATTAGAGGGTGCCGAGCCGCGTCGATCAAAAGGTCAATGTCCCAGGCCAGTGACGCTGTGACAGCGAGGCCTCCCATAACGAAAAGAAAGGCTTCGAGATTGTGCTCAATCGGTTTCACCAGAAAAGGCATTCCAAGTACTAAAAGAAAGATGATTCCGAGGAAGACAAGGGTTAGCGTATCAGACAAAAGTATCCTCCCTTCTTGTACATCAAGGTCAAGAAAAAGCGACTCTCGTTAGCAACCCCTCAGTGCGGAGAAAAGCCGTGCTCAACCTCCGACGAGGGCCGACGCCATCTCCGAGGCCGACTGGAACCTGCGTTCAGGCTCAAAGGCCAGGGCCCGGCTGATAGCCTCTACAATGTGGATGGGGATATAAGGCAGACTTTGCCTTATATCGGTGCCATAGTCAGGGAGCCGCCCGGTCAGCATCTCAAAGAGAACGACTCCTACACTATAGATGTCCGTCGCCGGACCGATCTCCCTGGCCCGTTCAAGCCCCTGCTGCTCGGGGGCCATGTAGCCCAGGGTTCCCCGCCCTTCTATAGCACGCAAGGCCGATCTCATGCCTCCTGCGATTCCGAAATCGCCCAGCTTCGCCCTGCCTTCATCATCGAGGAGGATGTTCCCAGGCTTAACGTCCAGGTGGATCACCCCTGCGGCATGAGCCGCGGAGAGCGCCTCCAGAATATCGAGGCAGATGTTTACGGCCTTGTCAGTTGGCAGCCGACCCGACTCGTCCAAAAGGGTATTCAGGGTCTCACCAGCTACCCACTCCGTGGCCACGTAGGGCCCATGAGCGGGATCTTCACCGGCCTCCACTATCTTTACGATGTTCTCGTGGTTCAAGCTAGTGAGAAGCTGGGCTTCCCTATGCAGGTCCGCCATGTCGCTCTCCCTGGTGAGAACAGCAAAAAGGGACTCCACATACGATTCGAACTGGTCTCCCAATACCTTGATGGCGACGTAATGCCCCGACGAGGGCTCCAGTCCCTTGTAAACCCTCCCCTGGGAGCCTCGGCTGCTATGTCCCGCCAGGCCAAGAACTTGAAATCGGCCTATAGCCTGGGGCATAGTAAGCGGCTGTCGCTCCTTCCACTCGTGACGAAAGGGCGACTCCCTCTCTCTCATAGCTGAACGCACCTAGTGTTAAACGTACGCACCAATCCTTATGATGAACTCTACCCTACCATTTGCCTCTACCACACGATTATAGGTACGCCCGAAACCAGGGTCAACACTACCGAGAGGAGCGAGCCAGCCCAGCCAGAAAGGATTGCCCCATAAAGCACAAAATGGTATGCTCGAAGCTGAGTCACTGCCCGGTGGTGTAGCGGTAGCACAGCGGACTTTGAATCCGTTAACCCTGGTTCGAATCCAGGCCGGGCAGCACTACATCGGTCCAACGTGACCGTCTCTGAGGTAAAATCTATGAAGTACACAGTGGTTATCGAAAAGGGGCGGGAATCCGGATATGTGGCACATGTGCCTGCCCTCCGGGGCTGTGTCTCTCAAGGTCAGACCAAAGATGAGACTTTAGTCAACATAAAGGAGGCTATTGAAGCCTACATAGAAGCGCTTTTGGAGGACGGATTACCTGTTCCAACAGAGGTGGGAAGGGAGATGGTACAGGTAGAGGTTTCTGCTAGGTGAGAAGACTGCCCCGGGGCCTCTCTGGCAACGAGGTTGTAAGAGCGCTCCAGCGTGCTGGATTCTATTTCAAGCGTCAGAAGGGAAGCCACATTGTTTTGAGACGGGATGACCCATTCGCCCAGGTTGTGGTGCCAGCCCACAGAAATATCGATCCAGGAACGTTGTTAGCCATCTTGGACGGGGCTGGACTTACGTTGGAAGAGTTTATGGAGCTGCTTTAGATGCGAATCCTGGTCGGGCAGCACCAAACTTAGTCATTAGCCAGCGACACCGGCGGAGATATAGCCGTCACTGGTGGAGGTAATATTCCACAATGAGTCCCCAAGTTACGAACGCCTTAAAGAAATCTCTCGCGTCTTCCCTTTTGCAGGCACTTAAGGCTATTGTCGAAGTGGCCGGGAAGCATGGCATCAATATCACCCTGCCCACTGCCACCTACGACGTCGTGTGTTTCAAGGATGACAAGGAGCAGCGAATTACCCGATCAAAGCCATCTTTCCATGGGTTGCCCGAGTTGCTGAAACAACTGGGTGCGCATGATCCTGCCAGAATCTCACTCCAAAATCTAGCTAGAGAGGCAGCATCCATTCTCGAGAGAGGCTCATGGCCTAGCGCTGGATCCCCTCAACGCAGCCCTGAGAGACTCGCGCAACTCCTCATCTTTATCTTCCTGAAAGAGCATCTAGCCTTTTCACCAGATGCAGCGACCATAGATCGGATCTGTTCGGCGTTTGTCGATGACGTGCTGTCCAATACTATTCAGGTCACATCAAAGTATCTGATTGAGTCCTTCAGCGCCCCGGCCGAGTTCCAGTTGGATGACCACGATTTGTTCAGACCGATTGCCGCGGATGACCTCGAACAGTTTGGCGCCGTGGACCACGGGCAAATGCCCGGTTTCGATCGACCTTGGTTGAGCACCAGTCACTGGATATGCGAGGCGTCGGACGATGGCCCCAAGGACAACAGCGCCGAAGCATTAAACCGCCGCTTTGACCATATAGACCAAATATTGGGGGCGCTCAATTTAACTGCTCCCGGGCGGGTGAGTTGCCAACTGCTCTCTACCAGCCTCGCCAGCCCTTTTTTCGGCTTCGGACATATATGGAGTCGGAACACCCTATATTCCAGTCGCTCCGGGGGAAAGGTAGTCTTGGACGACGCGGGCGTAGAGAGTTTCAAGAAGAATTACCAGTTGGTAAAGATGGTATTTGGCGAGGCTCGTCTGGAGAGACTAAGGCTACCATTTCGCAGGCTGAGGGCGGCTAGCTTCCGTAGAGAGGATGAGGACAAGCTCGTTGACTACGTCATCGGCCTCGAACGCTTGCTTGCATCCGACTCGCCGAATCTGGAGGTTACCTTCAGGTTCAGACTCCGAGGTGCTGCGATCCTGCCGCCATATTTTGGTGATGCAGCGTGCAGGAAAAGCTTTATGAGCAAACTTTATGGTTTACGTAGCACGGTCGTCCATGGAGGCGCCAAGGCGACCGAGGTGAGCGAGGTGAGCGAGATGTTACCTAAAGCTGAAGCAGCCCTGAGAGCTGTGTTCCTGTGGTTTGGCTCTGCCCTCGATAGCGGTAAGCTTACTGACATAGTTGAAAAGTTGGACCGTGAACTCATCGACGGGGCGTCAGCTTGGGTGGAGTCGTTCAGGAAATGAGTCTAAGGACGATCTCAAAACCTTTTGCTTTCGTCCACGCCTGGCAACGTCATTCATAATGGCGCTGGAATGGTGTAATGATGTATAATGCAACCAAGGAGGTACGCCATGAAGCGTACGCAGGTCCAACTGGACGAGGCGTCATACCGGGCACTCAAGAGGAAAGCCTTTGAGCGCGGTGTTTCCATGTCTGCTTTGCTGCGGGAGATTCTGCACGAGCAGTTGAACCCCGCCCCGGCACCTCGCCGTTGGGAGGGGTTCCGCTTCATCGGTTCCGGCCAGAGCGAGCAGGGCAGTCTGGCTCCCGTCTCCGAGCGGCATGACGAAGCCCTGGCGGAAGACTTCGCACGGTGATATTCCTGGACACCTCCGCCATCTACGCCCTAGCCGACCGTGGCGATTCCAACCACGGGCAGGCGCTGGAAGCTTTCCGGCGTCTCTGGGAGGACAACGAAGACGTACTGGTACATAGCTATGTCTTAGTGGAAGCCGCCGCGTTGTTGCAGCGGCGCCTTGGGCTGGATAGCGCCCTCCAGTTCCTTCAAGAGAGCCGCCAGTTTCACGTGCACTGGGTCAGTTCTGGAGACCATGAAAAGGCAGTGGGACTGCTGGAGGAGCGTGGCAAGCGAGGCCTGAGCCTGGTGGACTGTGCCAGCTTCAACATCATGCGCGACTACCAGGTCAGCCAGGCCCTTACCTTCGACACGGACTTTGAGCAGGAGGGCTTCGTCATTTATAGGGGACATGGGATGTGACCTGAACACCACCGCTATACTAGCACGCTAGGGCTAAGCTCAAAAGTTCTTGGTTCTATCCAGGTCGGGCGGCTATCGCTCTGTAAAAGGGCGACTACGTGACCAGGGTGATTGTGGACAGGGTGCTGGTGAAGAACTTGACCTTCTCCTTAAGGTAATTTCCAAAGGCGAAGCATAAAACCTTCGCCTTTACCTGTGCTAATATTATTCCAACCATGTTGACCCTTTTCAAATTGGGGCTGAAAATAGCTCTGGCCCTTCTTCTTATTGCGTATCTCTATATATCCTATTCAATAGCCGCCGGAGTGACCAAGGCCGAGCGTAAGGCGCAAGAGGACAATCCTGCAAACTATGGCCTCAATTTTCAAGATGTCCAGTTTATCTCCCGCAGAGGTGACGTCACCTTAAACGGCTGGTACATTCCTGGAAACAGCCGCAAGCCAACCATCATATTCGTTCACGGCATTAGCGGCACCCGCTCCACCGACAAGGCAGTGGACCTGGCCTCTCGCCTAGTTATTAAGGAATACAACGTCCTATTGTTCGATTTGCGAGGCCACGGAGATTCGGAAGGGGAGAAGATTTCCGGTGGATACTTCGAGCAGGAGGACGTGCTCGGAGCCTTCGACTACCTGGTTGAGCGAGGAACCCCACCACAGCGCATTGGCCTGATCGGCTTCTCTATGGGAGCGGGTATCTCTATCTTGGCAGCAGCGAAGGAGCCGGCTATACAGGCAGTGGTAGCCGACAGCCCCTTCGCTAACGCCTCTGAGCTGATAGCCCAGGAGGTGGACCGGAAGACCGTCTTCGCCCAATGGGTCGCTCCCATTTTCGTCCCCACCAGCAAGATACTGGCAAACATGCTCTACGGTATTGACGTTGGAGCCCTCGTCCCAGAGGAGGCCGTTAAGCGTTTTGCTTACCCTATCCTGGTGATACACGGTACGGCAGATCAGCGCATCCCGCCTGAACATGGCACCCGGGTGTATAAGGCCGCCCACCCAGACAGCGTCATCTGGCTAGTGCCAGGTGTGGAGCATGTGGACGCCTTTCTCAAGCATCCCGACGAATATGTTGATAGGGTAGTTGACTACTTCAACCGTCGTCTGGGCACACAGTAGAACTCAGAAAACCATCCCTGGTAATCACCTATGGCGCTTGACTGCATTTGGGGGTTGCCCATAGAATAACTGTGAGACTGCCATGATTGCAAAACAACTACAGCGAGAGATAGACCGCTACGTCGCCAAGACACCGAAGTCAAGGCAACTACAGGAACAGGCATCCCTCTACATGCCGGGAGGAAGCTCCCGAAGCACCCAGTACTTCGATCCCTATCCGATATTCGTTGACCGTGGCGAAGGCCACTACGTGTATGACGTTGACAGCAACAGATACCTGGATTTCTCAATCAACATAACCAGCCTGATCATGGGACACGCCCACCCGGCGATTGTCCAAGCTCTACAGACACAGGCGGCCAAGGGAACAGCCTTCAGCGCCCCTACTGAAGCCCAGATACGCCTGGCGAAAATCCTGTGCGACAGGGTACCTTCTGTAGAGACGCTGCGATTCACTAATTCAGGCACCGAAGCCACCTTGATGGCCATTCGGGCCGCTCGTGCCTTCACCGGCAAGCACAAAATAGCGAAGTTCGAGGGGGCATACCACGGCAGCCATGAGTATGCGTCGGTGAGTGTGCGCCCCAGCATCGCTAAGCTAGACCCAAAGGGGCCCACTCCGTTACTGGAGTATCCAGGACAGCCGCCCAGCATCGCCGAGGACGTTGTCGTTTTGCCCTACAACAACCTTCACGAGAGCGAGCGCATCCTAAAAGAACACAAGAACGACCTGGCCTGCGTCATCATGGAGCCCATCGCCTCCAGCTTCGGCCATACGCCAGGAAAACTCGAGTTCCTCAAGGGGATGCGCGATGTAACCAGGGACTTAGGCATCCTCCTGATCTTCGATGAGGTACAGAGCTTTAGCGTTGCCCCAGGAGGCGCCCAGGAGCTGTTCGACATAGTGCCAGACCTTACCACCCTCGGAAAGATAATAGGCGGCGGCATGGCAGTGGGAGCTTTTGGAGGGCGGGAGGATATAATGGCGCTGTTCAACCAGACGGAGAGTGGCGCTGTGTTAACTCATGCCGGGACCTATAATGCCAACCCCATGACCATGTTAGCTGGCGAGGTAACCATGAACCACCTGACCCCGCAGGTATATAAACGCTTAAGCAATCTTGGTCACATACTCCGAGCCAGGCTTCGGGCAGTTTTCGACGATTTGAGCATCGCGGCCCAGGTCACTGGGATAGCCTCTTTATTGGGAATCCACTTCACTTCGGAAGAGATCACCGA
>JACQTT010000077.1 GCA_016210665.1 Chloroflexota bacterium
ATGCTTATTACGGCGCTTCCACCATGAGGGCCGTTCTTAACTTTCCCGTTAGCAGCCTCAGATTCCCCAGAAACTTCATCCGCGCCATGGGTCTTATTAAGCATGCGGCGGCACGAGTCAATATGGAGTTGGGGCTCCTGGACCGTCGAATTGGGGATTCTATAGTACAGGCTTCCAAAGAGGTAGTCGATGGGAAGCTGGACGACCAGTTTGTGGTAGACGTATTCCAGACGGGATCCGGGACATCAACGAACATGAATGCTAACGAGGTCATAGCCAACCGTGCTGGGGAGCTTCTTGGAGGAAAACTGGGCGCTCGCTTGGTGCATCCAAATGACCACGTCAACATGGGACAGTCCTCTAACGACGTGATTCCTACAGCCATTCACCTGGCTGCTCTAATCACCATACAAGAGCAGTTGGTTCCTGCCTTGGAGCGTCTCAAGACCGCTCTGAACCAGAAGTCGAAGGAGTTTTGGGACGTTATCAAGACGGGACGAACCCATCTTCAAGATGCAACCCCTATTCGCTTGGGGCAAGAGTTCCTGGGATACGCCGGACAGGTAGAACACAGCCAGAGGAGGCTAAATCATGCGATGGAGGAGCTTTCCCAAGTAGCTTTAGGAGGTACGGCCGTAGGCACGGGGATCAACACCCATCCCGAGTTCGGTGCCAGGGTCACCCTACTTCTCTCGGAGATGGCAGGGGCCTCTGTGAGGGAGACCGACAATCACTTCCAGGCCCAGAACAACCTGGATGCCGTAGTAGAGACCAGCGGTGTGCTCAGGACTATAGCCATAAGCCTCACGAAAATCGCCAACGATATACGATGGATGGGTTCTGGCCCCAGAGCTGGCTTAGGAGAGCTGGGAATACCTGAAGTGCAGCCCGGGAGCTCCATCATGCCCGGCAAGGTCAACCCCGTAATTTCTGAATCGCTTATCCAAGCGGCGACCTGGGTCGCGGGCAACGATACGGCCGTGGCCCTGGCGGGGCTTGGAAGCTACTTTGAGTTGAACATGATGATGCCGGTGGCCGGCTATAACCTGCTCCAAAGCATTGCTTTCTTAAGCAACGCCACAGACAACTTTACCAGTCAGTGCGTTAAAGGCTTGGTGGCAACAGAGAGGGGTCCAGCCATGGTAGAGCAGGGACTCGCCACGGCCACCTCCCTGGCCCCTATCATAGGCTACGACGCCGCGGCGGAAATAGCCAAGGAGGCGGCTAAAAGCGGTAGGACCATCCGCCAGGTAGCCAGGGAGCGCACCAGCCTGTCGGAGAAGGATTTGAAACGGCTCCTCGACCCAGAGCGTATGGTGGAACCGAGCACGGAAGGGGCGGGGCGCTCGGGTGGTGGATAACGAGTCAAGGAGGGCAGTCCGCTCTGTTTTCCGAGTAGTCTAAGTTACATCAATAGCAGAAGGGGATGGCGCCCTGTGTCACTTTCTGCAGGAAGCTATTCAGCGTGTGGGTTGATAGGAGATTCGGCTACGGCTACGCACTCGTCTCGCACAACGTATTTCTCCTCCCATTGGGCGTATGGAATCTCGGCCGCTAGCCGTTCAGCTTCCTTGCGGCTGGATGCCTCAAGGATAATCTCAAACAGGACCTCGTGGCTCATACGGAACTTCATGCCTTCTGCTGCCTCCTTCATGTTAATTTGATAAGCGGCCCCGCGCAAAAAGTCGCTTTGCGAAGGCTATCTCAACCTGATCTGAGCGACTGTCTATCTTAATACAAAATATAAAACCAACTTTGACATCGAATCAGGGACTTGGCAAGAGTTGAGGGCAGCGATAAAGTGTATCAATATGCAGATGAGGTCAATCCTTTCAGGGAACATACAGAAGGGTTGAAGGATTAGGGAAACACAGCCAGTGCAGAATACTCCGCTGCACAAGGAGAGGATAATGGCTGACGAGATGCCTGTAGATATAGAGGTCACCCTACGACACGTCGAACCCGTGGCGGCGGTCAAGGAGCAGGTGCTTAAAAAGCTTGGAAGAGCTATTCGCTCTATGCCAAATGTCCGCACCGCCTCCGTTGAGATCACCTTCGAACACGCGAGACCAGCGGCGGAACGCTATGTTCTGCAAATCACCCTTACCGCGAACGGCGCCTTGCTCCGAGTTGAGGATAGGGGTCCCCAGATATTCTCTATCTTAAACAATGCCCATGATCTGCTGGAACGCCGTATTCGAGATTGGAAAGGACGTGTTTATTTTCAGAAACGGCGAGAGGCCTCCGCTTACCGAGAAACTGTGCAGGCAGAAGCTGCCCGGAGGCAGCCTGAAGACCAGCCAAGCCTTATAGTGCGTAAGAAAAGCCACGACATTAAGCCCATGTTTCCAGAGGATGCCATCGAGCATATGGAGTTGCTCGATCATAGCTTCTTTTTCTTCTTCAATGCGGAGAGCTCCCAATATAATGTGATCTATCGCAGGAAGGCAGGCGGTTACGGCTTAATTGAGCCGGTCATGGTAGATACGAGAAAAGCACAATGACCGATGTTCTGAAGCCAAAGCTGCTGGTATGGACCGATTTTTTCTGGCGATGCTTTTCGATAAAGTAGCCACCCTTGGCCGAGGAGCCGAGCCATTTCTGTGCTTATTGCCGGTGTCATCCTAGCTATCACCTATGTAGGCGTTGCCTTCACGCGACTACCCCGTGTCAACATAGATCGCCCAGCGGCGGTTATGGCGGGTGCAGTCCTTATGCTCCTGACCGGTGTGTTGACCTTTCAAGAGGCTGTGACAGCGATAGATTTCAATACTCTGGCCTTGCTGTTGGGCATGATGCTGCTGATAGTCGTCCTGCAAAAAGGGGGGTTCTTTACCCTGGTCGCTGTCAAAGCTGTAGAGCTTGCTGCTACACCTGGTAAGCTCCTGGTCAGCGTGGTGGTGGCTACTGCTGTGTTCAGCGCTTTTCTGGTGAACGATGTAGTGGTACTGCTGTTCACGCCGGTGATTATAAGCGCCTGCAGGATGAAGGGACTCAATCCTGTCCCGTACTTGATCGGCGAAGCCATGGCATCCAACATTGGCTCTACAGCGACCATCGTAGGTAACCCACAGAATATGCTTATCGGCGTGACGACTGGAATCTCTTTTTCTCGGTTTTTCGCCTACCTGTCGCCGGTCGCCGTAGTATCAACGTTACTTCTACTGGGCGTATTATGGGTGTTTTACAGCAAGAGGCTAACGCGCAACTCTCCTGGAGTCACTGAGCCTCCCTTGGTGACGGTTCCAGGATCTACTTCTCCAGGCAAACCGCTTTCGGTTATGAATGTCGATCACCGTGCCTTGAGGCGATCGGTTCCTGTTCTCCTTTTTGTTACCATCGCCTTCTTCGTTAGCTCTCTAGTTGGTCTCAGCATTCCGCTGATAGCGCTCACGGCAGGTGTGATCGCGATGCTAGTTAGTGGCATAAAGCCTTCGGAGGTTATTAGGAACGTGGACTGGGTGCTTTTATTGTTCTTTGGGGGTCTCTTCGTGGTCATAGGGGGAGCGCGTCAGGCGGGAGTACTGAACGTCCTGCTCAGTAGGGTAGATGTAAATGTCAGTCCAGGAGGCATCTTCTCAATACATCTATTCAGCGCCATCGTGTCCCAGCTTGTTAGCAACGTGCCGCTTACGGTTCTGATGATACCACTGTTAGAGAGAGTGCCAGGTAACACATTGTGGATAAGCCTCGCAGCAGGGGCCACCCTGGGCGGTAACGCAACACTCATTGGTGCGGTAGCCAACATTATTGTAGCTGAACAGGCCTATCGCGAAGGCATATTGATACGGTTCTGGGAGTTCTTTAGAGTGGGAGTGGTGGTCACCTTTCTGACTTTGGTGGCCTCCGTAGCTATCATACTGCTGGAATTCCAAAGCGGCTTCCTGCGCTAGGGTAGTAGTGAGGAAGGGGTTCCAGACTACGGAATATACAAATCGGCGCCGACCGCATGCAAAAACGTTGACATTTCCCTAGACTGGAAGGTGTAAGCTGTTTTTGGTCGGGAACAGACTCTTGTAGGCCTTGCTGTTGTGTCTCATTTGACAGGCGCGACGTCAGCGCTGTAGCCTATTTACATAATGAGAGGAGATTAAGATGGCGGGAAAAACCATTGTGATTCTCGGCGGTGGAGTGGGGGGTCTGGTAATAGCCAACGAGCTGCGCAACCGCCTTGGCAAGGAGCACAAGATAGTGCTCATAGACAGGGACGGCAGGCACATCTTCTGGCCGTCTCTTCTATGGCTCCAGGTAGGTCTTAGAGAGCCTGGGGACTTTGTGCGTGACCTATCGTTACTGAATAAGAAGGGTATCGAGGTAATCAAGGGAGAGGTGAGAAGGATAGACCCTGGGCGAAAGGTGGTAGAGATTAATGGTGGAGAGCTGGTCGCCGACCACCTGGTGATCTCCCTGGGTGCCCAGTTAATGCCCGAGCAGATCCCTGGCCTGCCTGCCGCGGGCCACAATCTCTACTCGCTGGACGGAGCCTCGGCGATTCGTGAGGCTCGCAAGGAGGTGGCGGACGGGACGCTGGTAGTGCTGGTGGCCAGAACCCCCTTCAAGTGCCCCGCAGCACCTTACGAAGCGGCGATGCTGCTAGACTACGATCTTCGCAAGCGAAAGCGGCGCGACCGAGTAAAAGTTGCCATCTATACGCCGGAGCCGGGGCCGATGCCCGTA
>JACQTT010000075.1 GCA_016210665.1 Chloroflexota bacterium
ACGAGGACGAGCTAATAGATATCTTGTTGGCTTGCTTGAAGGCCGGAGCTTCGGGCATATATAACATCGCTGGCCCAAACCCAGTCCCCTGGAGAGAGATGGTGCGCTTATCTGGGCGAAGATTGGTTACCCTGCCACCAGCTATAGCTTATGGCTTGACTGAGCTATCCTGGAGGCTGCGCCTTCAGAGAGACTCTCCAGCCAATGGGCTAGACTACATTCGTTACCCCTGGGTCGCCAGCACCCAGAAGATCGAGAGAGACCTTGGTGTAGCCTTTCGCTACTCCTCTCGTGATGCCCTGGATGCCTTTCTTTCTGTTGGCTCTGGGGAGAGAGTCCAATGAAAATCTCTACGGAAAAAGGTAGCTACGGAGGTAGATTTCTGAGGCTTTATGGATTTATTCTCGCGCCTGCTCGGCCTGGGCTAACCACACTCTCGACCAGTGGAAATACTCCCCATTGGAAAAGTTGGGGTGAAAGGATTGCACCTGGGGCCACCAGGTCCACAGAGATATATTTGTGGCAGGCATGAAACGAAGGGCATTACTCAGAATGTGCCTCTGTATATCTTGGATCAACAGTCCTCTCCTTTGGGAATCCAGCTCTTCTGCCTGCCTTTCAATTAACCTGTCTAACTCCGTGCTTCTATAGCCTCCTGTGTTCCATGCTCCCTTACTATGAAACACGGTGAATAGACGCGAGTTAGGAGCACTGGCTGGCGCTGCTGCCCCTATAAACATCTCATAATCTCCGCCGTACCACGCCTTCTCCGCAAACTCTCTGCGATTCAATACCCTCAACCTGGGAGCGATTCCTATAGACCTTAGCTCCTCTGCCACTCTTCCAGCATAAGCCAGATACCTGTCACCAAAGTCCCCAACCGTAATCTCCAAGTCCATAGGAGTAGCTATGCCTGACTGTTTAAGCAGCGACTCCGCTTCCCTCGGCTGGCCAAAGTAGGAGCGCGTCTCTTCCTCGGAGAGAAGCCAATTGGACTCTACTACGGGTATCCCAAGGCTTACAAAGGCGGTGTCCATCCAGACGTCCCGCATAGCAACCCAGGGGTCCAGAGCCTTGAAGATAGCCCTACGAAGGGAAAGCTTATTCAAGGGGGGCTTTGAGGTATTAAGGGCGATCTCCAGTCCAGTTCCCGGCTCTTTGTGCAAAAGGAAGGGTGCATTGGGATAGCGCTCCCTAAATTCCTGCCACTCCTCTGGATCCATCTGGTGTATATCTACAGCTTTGTTGACGAAGGCTGCCAAACGAGTTGGAGCATCTGGAATATAATGAATAGTTAGCATGTCTAAATAAGGCAGACCGTCTTCAAAGTAGCTGGCGTTACGCTCGAAGAAAGAGCCTACCCCCGGCGTTGTGGATTTCCACACCCAGGGCCCCGTACCTATATTAGGCCCACCCTTAAGATCGCCTCTATACTCTACTGCCTCCCGGGCCACTATTTTGGAATGGGAATCTGCCAAAGAGAGAAGAAAATCGGCGTCGGCGTGCTTAAGGGTAATTTTGAGAGTAAGGTCATCGATAGCTTCTAGGGCGTCTATGGCCCCCAGCAGGTTAGCATTGGGCCACCCCTTTGTACGCTGGCGATTGTAGCTATAAACAAGATCATGGGCGGTCAGACTTCGCCCATTTACCGGGGGTAAATCGTGCCATAGCACGTCAGGACGCAAATAGAATAGGTAGGTCTTCAGGTCAAGCTGCTCCCACCTTTGACACAAATCGCACTCTATTTGCATACTGGGCAGCTTCGTTTGAGGCCCAGATTTGAAGCGCAGCAGGCGGCTGTAGATGATTCCCGGCCCCCAAGTGGCCAGGGCAGGAGAGACCTCCTGATGTACGTCAAAGTGGAGTGGCTCGGCCGTGGACATAACTCTCAAACTCCCACCAGGCTGAACCTTCTGGATTGGTGGAGGCGAAAGGGCAAAAGGGGTGAGCGTAGCAGTTGACGTTGGAGTGTGAGTCGCTATAGGAGGAGCCGTAGGTGAAGGGTATGAGGCATTGCAACCCATCATGATCAATAGGGCTATTAGTCCAACGCTCAGCCTCAGAATCATCCTGACTCCAATCAAAGCCATCTTCGTTATGAGGATGGTGGATTGGTCATTCCGCCGAAACGTGAAGTCAGGGCTCGAACCTTGCGTAAGGAGCCAATGCCCTCACTAGGGAGGAAGACTAAAGCAATCACGGTGGGTGGTACAAAGAAGAGGGCGTGAATAATCACGGCGAAGCCAAAGCTGGTCTCCTCTTTGATTCCAAAGAAGCCGAGGACATAGACTATGACAAACTCAAAAGTGCCAATGGCCGCCGGCATTGCAGGTACCGCCGTAGCAAATAGGAGCACACCTATAAGAATCGCTGTAGCAGTAACTAGATTCACATTAACTCCAGTGTCCCTGGCCACAATCCAGGTGCTAATGCCAGAAACTATCCAGATAAGTATGGTTAAGGCCAAACTTGAAGTCAGACGCCACGGGTGTCTCTCTATGAGAGCTACAGCCGCAGCGAAGGAAGGTAAGAAGGGAAACCTCTTAAGAAACGTTAACCTCTTACCACTCCAGGCTATTAGGTGAACTAGGGCTAAGAGAAAAACGGTGAAACCAAATGTGCCCCATATATATATGGCAAAGTTTTTCATCTCCGGAATCAGGACGAAGGCCAGCATCAGAAGAATGGTGCTGGACACTACGTCAAGAACGCGCTCCATGCCTAGGGTGGCCAGAGCGGTAGCTGGGTTAATACGGTTTCTCAAGGTTAGGAGTGTAAACTGAGTTGCTTCGCTAATGACGCGGAATGGAACCAGATTATTCACACCGATGCCGATGTTTTGTACCAGAAAGAGGCGTGCAGCAGAGATTCGTTGATCTATGAAGAGCACACGCCACCGAAAGGCCCGTATCACATTGCTCACAAGGAGGAGACCCACAGCTAACAGGGCAGAGGAGATAGGGAATCCCCTGAGGGTCCGCCCCACCAACGCCCAGTCCAGGCCCCTAATTGCTAGCCACCCCAGACCCAGGCTCAAGCCAACACCCAGGACAATCCGACCTATGGCAACAGAGCGACGCTGGCTGAGCTTTTGCTCAACAGGTTTCGAGGACATATTTATCCCGGATGAAGGATGCAATGCCCGATACTATCATAATGTTATGGGTTGTCTGTATCTTCTTCCTGCCCCAAAATGCCGGGTTGCCGTCGGTTCTCTCAGTAAACGGCAATGCAGTCATCTAGTTCACTAGTCATACAAATATGACTACATTGCCTTCCCAGGCCGAGCCTTTGTAGTCATAAGGTTCTGTTTTTTTACTGACCGATTTGCTAGTACTCAGTTTCCTATACATTTCCTCTCACTCACCTTCGGCGGGTCTTTGCCCCTCACACTCCCCTGGGGTTCCAAGGGGCATAGCCTCTTGGTGGGGTCTGGGGTATCCCCATCCCGACAAGTCGGGACTGGGTGGGCGGGCGGGAATGTCGAGGTATTTCCGCAACCTAGTACTAGCCCTAGTATAAACGACTTTGTAAAATAGGCAACATCCTTAGCCTGACATTAGAGCATTGAAATTCACACCCTGTTCTATCCTTATTCAGGCTACATTCACACCTTCTTATGGTATGAATAAACAGATGGCAAGGAGTATGTTTGCCAAAGCTCTTGATGATAGGAGATCAACTATGAGGAAGTTATATACACTAGGGTTACTTGCGGGCCTGGCGATGTGGCTGTTCATTATACCCGCTGCTGCAGGAGGGTGGTTCTGGAACGCCCAGTTGGATGTTGAGGGCACAGAGGTACACCTGGTGTGGAGTGTTGATGACCCAGACGGCGCCAACAACTACAGGGCGAATAACGGTTTCAGCTATCCACGGGGGACTGATGTTACGGTTGTAGCTCTGCTAACCGAGAATGAGAAGGTTTACTTAACCCCTTCTAAAAAGCTGGCGACTACCGACGGAGGGATTGAGGTCCAGGCCAGATTCCATATCGTCTCCTTGAACGGTGCTAATGATAAGACAGTCTCGGTTGCCATCACGGCAGGGGGGCAGCAGATAGCCAGTGCTCAAGGCAGCGTCGGAGACGTTCTGGTTCTTTCTGGGGTAGTGCCTACGGACTAGCCATCATTCGATGCAAGACATTGTCCTGCCAACAACAATGTGGCAGGATAGCAATAGCCGAGCCCCACACCTGCATTAGATTTACATGAACTCATAGCATCTTGGTCAGCAGGATGGTATGGAACAACGTCATGGAGATGCTATGACTCCAAAGTCGAGCAGCCGCCTTGCCCAGCATTCGCTACAAGAGGGAAATCCAGAGAAGGCAGCCGCCTAGCCCTGGCACAGAGACAGATCATGTATAACAGGAAAAAGCCAGCCTTTAGGGTGAGGCCATGGGGGGCTTGAAATCCTCTGTCCAAGACCCAGGCTTACGGGTACTTTCGTCAATCATAATAGTAGCTGCGGTCGGTGCGTGGTGGTTCAGCTATCTGTTTAGGCTCGTTGTCTGGGACCTTTCTCTAGCGATAGCCACCGTTCTCTTTATGTTACTGGTGACCGCTGCGGGATTATTCCCTATGCCCGTGGGGCCGCGGATTAAGGCTACAGTCACTACGGCACCCCTCTTCTTGGCCGCTCTTATTCTGCCTCCCGGTGCTGCAACTTTAGCAGCATTGGTGGGAGGGCTAGCTTATCAGATTGGTCTTCGTATCAAACCTCCTCGTCTTCTTCTGCCCTGGTATAAGTATCCTTTTAATGCTGGGGAGACCATCCTTTCCACAGGGACAGCTTCCTGGGTGTTCCACAGTCTAGCCGGGAACGATCTAGTTACCATGGCGGTGGCAGCCTCGGCAATTTCTATGTATCTAATCAACACATGCCTCATATCTTTGATGGCAGCGATACACATGAAACTTAATCCTGCGAGAGTGTGGTGGATTGGGACCATGGAGAATGGCCTAGCAGAGGTCAGCCTTTTCGCTTTTGGGTATCTGGGTGCCGTGGGGTATCAGATAAAACCCTGGATTTTGCTTGCCCTTCTTACCCCTGTAGGAATCATCTATTTTGCTTTTTACCGGCTGGCAGATTTCAATGTTCGGCTGGAGGAGGCCTTGGAGAGGATCAAAGGCTTGCAGGGAGAACTATTACGGAATGCCAAGTTGGCCTCCTTAGGTGCCCTCACTCTAGACCTGGGCCATCAGCTAAAGAATCCCATTTTTATTATTACTGGTCACTTAGAGAGTCTGCAGCGCAAGATTACGACGGAACATGAACTGCATTCTAAGGTAAATGAGGCGCTCAAGGCTGCCTGGCGTATGAACGAACTCACGGAAGCCTTCTTAAGCATGGGTCAGCAACGCTGGGTGAAACTAGACATCGTGGGTGTGCTGGACGAGGCCATTGGAATCTCAACGACAAAGTTGAACAAGCTGGTGGATATCGATCGAACCTACGAAGTGAATGAGTTGCATATAGAGGGGCATCCCATCCTCTTAAGGGAAGCCCTGAGCAACCTGGTTACCAATGCAATTGAGGCTGTGCCCGTTGGGGGAAAGATCTCTGTGCAGCTAATAACCCAAAATGGCAACGTGCTTATAAACATCGTTGATAATGGTCTGGGCATACCGGAGAAGCAGAAGTCTCTCATCTTTGAGCCCTTTAATACCTCTAAGAAGAAGGGCCTTGGCCTGGGACTATTCTCAGCCAAGCATATTGTAGAGATGCATCGTGGTCTCTTGAGTGTTGAGAGTCGGTCAGGGAAAGGTACCAGAGTGGAGGTTGCTTTGCCGATTAAAGTGTCTGGGCAGGATGATAACGGTAGCCCAGACCCCGCTCGTTGACAATTAGTTGGGGAAGCCCGGGATCAACCTGGAGTTTTCGCCGGAGGGAGGAGACGTACCACTTCAGGCTATCGAGGGACCCCAGTTCTGTTCCCCATACTCGGTTTAGGAGTTCGTCGTGACTTATTACTCGTTGACGATGCTGAACAAGATAGGCGAGGAGCCGGAACTCCAAGGGAGAGAGATGAATCTGCTGACCTGCGACGGTTACGGAGTGGGCTGGAACATTAAGGGAGAGTACACCATCGGCGTAGCCGGAGATCAACTCCCCTGCCTGCTGCCTGTCTTGGCGCATGATAGCGCGCACTCGAGCCAGAAAAGGCTCTCGAGACACGGGCTTAAAAACGTATTCGTCTGCTCCCACATTCAAGCCCCTCACAACTGCTTCGTCTCCCGTGAGGGCACTCAAGATGAGGATGCGGGAGCCGGAGAGT
Organism: Chloroflexota bacterium; assembly: GCA_016210665.1. Taxonomy (GTDB): domain Bacteria; phylum Chloroflexota; class Dehalococcoidia; order Lucifugimonadales; family JACQTT01; genus JACQTT01. Next base: position 6,281 of record JACQTT010000075.1, read on the forward strand.
TCCCTGAGGCGCGAGATGAGCTGGAACCCATCCATTCCTGGCATGCGCAGGTCCACGATACTCAGGGCAGGGTGTTGGTCAAAGAAGAGCCGCAATGCCTCGGTTGCTTTACTGGCTACGCATACCCTGTATCCCTCCTCCTCCAGCCACTCCTTAAGCATATTCACGATATGAGGCTCGTCATCAACCACGAGAATCTTCTGCTGGCTTGTCAATCAGGTTACCTCGCGACCTTGGCTCCTGAACCAGTGTATATAGCCTTAGCTTCTGTAGCAAGACCTGGTCTTCTAATTTTACGTACGACCAACACAAATCTGTTAAAAAAGAGGTAGGTCATGCAAACTAATGGACAGAAACCCGTGATTCTAATTGTGGATGACGAAGAGGGTGTCAGGACACTCCTTAGAGGAGCATTGGAGGAGGCAGGTTATTCCTGCAAGATGGCACGCAGTGGCCAACATGCCCTGGAGCTTGTTGCTAAAGAAACTGTTGACCTGGCTTTAGTTGATGTCCTCATGCCGGGAATGCCTGGGTCCGATCTTGTTCAGTATATCCAAGCCTCTCATCCAGATATAGCCGTTGTTCTTGTTACTGCAATGCGGGAACTGGAGTTTGCCGTGGATTGCGTCAAGGCTGGGGCTTATGACTTCATTACCAAGCCTATTCAGCTAGACCGGTTGGTGCAGAGAGTTACTCAGGCTCTTGAGCGTAGGCAGAGGCGTTTGGAGGAACAACAACAGCAGTTACAAGCTAAGGAACAGGTTGTTCTAATGGGGAAGGAGCTAGAGCATCGGATTAGGGAGTTAGAGGCCCTCAACCAGGCGTTTCAACGTTATCTAGGCCGGGAACTGAACTTGAGGGACATGGTAGAGCGCCTCTTGCAAACGGCAGAGCGCGCCTCGGAACAGTCTACGGAGGTAGAACAACAAGCTAAACGTATTATTGAGGAGATAGATACAAGGGCGAGCTGACTGGCGCTGATACACTAGAGGGTCTCATCAGTACGTGATTATGAGATGGTTCCAATAGAATGTTCTAACTACCAACTCTCTCAAGTGTCTTACCTAAGGCACTCACAATACAAGTCCTATGCCCCAAAGTGCAGGTCAAGGTATCAAAGCTTCCATGTCAAGAAGCTGTTATTTAAGCTGTTATTTAATAAGAGGGGAGCATACGATTCTCTTGCCAGTTTCGCTAGATTTGGTGAGCCTTATCTTCTAGCACCC
>JACQTT010000076.1 GCA_016210665.1 Chloroflexota bacterium
AACATGGAGGTCAACGCCATGTTTATCGTCGCCCTTCTGACGGTCATAGGCTATAGCGTACACGATACCATCGTGGTCTTCGATCGGCTGAGGGAGAACGTCCTCAAGGGCGGAGCCAGGGAGTTTTCAACCACGGTGAACATCAGCATTATGGAGACCATGGGGCGCTCCCTCAATACCAGCCTTACCCTTGTATTTACTATCCTGGCTTTGATGCTCTTTGGTGGGGCTACCGTCTTTAATTTCCTGCTTGTCCTGCTAATAGGCGTCGTTGCTGGCACATATAGCTCCATCGCTGTTGCCAGCGCCCTTCTGGTGGTCTGGGAGAGGCGAGAGCTGGGACTAATTTTCCGGAGAATACCCTTGCTTAGGGGTGCGAGAAGCGGGTAATGGCTCGCATTGTAAAGTACGTCATTGCTCCCCTTTTGCTGGCTATCCTCTTGTTTGCTTGCGGCAAAATAGGCCTCGTGCGACCTCCGAGTTCACCCGCTCCAGAAGCCACGCCTATTGCAACCCCTATCGCCGTGACTCCTACAAAGGCTCCCATAGCAACGGAAGCGCCTTCACCGGCTGTTACTAGGGCGCCAACGTCTAATCCCGTATCGACCCCTACGCCCGGCTCTGTAAAGAAAGAGAGGTTCGTGGGACTTGGAGATAGCTTGCCGGTTGCTTTGTCTTTCGCTCCAGATGGCCGCCTGTTCTATACGGCTCTTTTTGGCGAATTCCATGCGCAGATTTTGGTGGCAGATACGGGCCCCAACTCAGAGCCCAGGGTACCTAAGGTATTTTTCGATTTTGAACATGCCGGCATCTCGGTTTCTTCAAAACGGGACTGGGGCGTGCATGGCATAGATACATGGATGGATGGGGCAGAGCTATGGGTTTACGTATCGTACATTCATGGAGGTACAACAGGCCCTGGCGGATCTGACCCTGACCGTCCCAGAGTGATAAAAATCCGAGACGATAATGGCAGGGGTACAGACCCCAAGATAATAATAGATGGCTTTCCCCCCTGTAGATTGTTCGCCCATTGTGGAGGCAATATCCACTTTGGGCCTGAAGGCCTGATGTATGTAAGCATCGCAGGATTAACCTACGACGTCGAAGGTTTGATATGGCCTCAGGAGGTGATCGCTGCACACCAAGAGATAAAACTGGGGCCCAATTTTGGCTACGGAGCGATTTATCGTTTCAACTCCGATGGCACCCCTGCGACAGGCAACCCTTTCCCTAAAAATCCCGGCCTCTATGCCTACGGTTTTCATAATGCTTGGGATTTTGCCTTCCAGCCAGTAAACGGCAGGCTGTTTGCCATAGACGTGGGAGAGATGGGTCCATTGGTAGGAGGCGTAGACGAGCTCAACCTTGTTGAACCCGGGAAGAATTACGGTTGGCCACTTTACTCGGGAATTAATAAATTGTGGGGAGAGGGTGCATTTTTTGGCTATAGAGTTCCTATCATTTCATCCGGCTCGCCTGTGTATGTCTTTGATACAGAACCAAGGCCAGGCATCACCGACCCTGTCGGTGTTTTCTATGGAGTGCCTAGAATAGGTGATCAACCAGCCCTTGCAACACCTATCGGGGCTATCTTCTACTCGGGTAAGAAGTTCACATCCTGGGCCGGTGACCTGCTTTTGTGCGAATTAAACACTACCATCGAGTCGGGAGAAGACGCATTGCCAGGTGCTATTAGCAGGTACAAAATTGACTTCTCAGGCCCTTGGCCACGCATGGTGTTCATGGGATACGTAGTTAGCCGTTGTGCTGTGGATATCGAGGAAGGGCCAGACGGGAGCATCTATTTCACGTGGGGGAATGCTATTTTCAGGATAACGGATTAAGAGACCATCCATTGCAAGGTATGCAGAAAACCTGCGGTTTCTGTTCGCTCATAGTTCGACAGGCTCACCACGAGCGACGAAATAAGCCCCCTATCCGACTTTTTATGCAAAGCTGCAGTGAAAGGGGATATGAACGCCTGCTAACAGAGTTGCTTGGTTTGAAGAGATACTCGCCTTACTTTTTCGACAAGGGTGTTAGATGGCGCAATACGCTGTGATTTTCCCCCGAAATCCCTTGCTCAGGACAATATGTACAGTTCTGCTCAGCGGTTACCTTCTGTTTGCGGTCTTGGCTTGCGGCAAAATAGGCCTCGTGCAGCCCCCAGGTTCACCAGCCCCAAGAGCCACGCCTATTTCAACCTCTATCGCCGCGACTCCTACGAAGGCTCCCATAGCAACGACAGCGCCCTTACCAACTGCTACCGTCGCGCCAACTCTTGTGCCAATGCCTACTACGCCTACTTTTACCGCTACCCCCACTCGACCACCCTCCGATGCTCCCGCCCCTCTACCGACTCCTACACCAATTCCGGGCCCATACTATCGCCTCTTTCCGGGCGGGCTGAAGTTGGAGTCTTTTGTGGGCGAGCTAAAGGGTATCCCTGTCGCCTTAGCTCTTGCCCCAGACGGGCGCCTCTTTTTTACTATGCTTTTCGGCCCCAATAATGGTAAAGCGATGGTTGTGGATACGGGACCGAGCACTGTTATCAGGAACCCCAAAACATTCTTTGATTTCGAAGCCGCCGGCTTCCCTATTGGCAAAACCAGGGACTGGGGAGCGCATGGCATAGCCACCAGGATAGAGGGAAAAGACCTCTGGATTTACATGACTTATATCCATGCTGGGACGACAGGGCCTGACGGAGACGACCCTGCCCGACCTAGGGTAATAAAGGTTAGGGACAATCAGGGCATTGGCAGTGACCCAAAAGTAATCATAGACAGTTTTCCACCTTGCCGTCTAGACAACCATTGCGGAGGCAATATTCATTTTGGCCCCGATGGGCTAATGTACGTCAGTGTTGCAGGTCTATCCTGGGACGCGGAAGGAATGAAGTGGCCTAATGAAATCATCGCTGCGCAGCAAGAGATCAAGTCTGGGCCCAGGTCTGGCTACGGGGCCATCTACCGCTTCAATCCCGATGGCACTCCAGCATCAGGTAACCCTTTTCCAGAAAACCCCGGGCTCTACGCCTACGGGTTTCATAATGCCTGGGACTTCACTTTCTCCCCGGATCAGAGGTGGTTATTGGCCAGCGAGGCTGGGGAGGCGAGCCCATTTAACGGCGGAGTGGACGAAATAAACCTGGTGGAGTTGGGAAAGAACTACGGCTGGCCTCTTTACTCTGGCCCAAACAAGTTGGTAGAGGGAGGCAAACTCTTTCCTTTAGGGCTGCGGGAATATCCTTGGTGGGTAGGCCCTGAAACGGACCGACATCCTGGGTATTCTGACCCCGTGCTGACCTTCTCCGCTCCGAGTCTTACTACCAGCCTGCCCACACCCGTGGGTCTTCTCATCTACTCAGGGAAAAAATTTCCCGACTGGGCCGGCCGGTTACTAGTATGTGAAAATACAACATTCACGGAGGGGACTGGTGTGGCTCCATATCCAGGGGCAGTGAGTATGTGGGACATACAAGAGACTAAAGGAGGGCTTGCCTTCCTTTTCCGGGGGTATATACCCACTCGGTGCAGTGTAGATATAGAAGAAGGACCCGACGGCAGTATTTACTCCACTTCTCAAGAAGGAGTTATCTACAATCTCACCAACTAGACATAATTTGGTCGAAGGCTCAAGGCACCAGGGCCACCCGACCGAAGGTCTGCTTCTCCCGCATCAGGCGGTAAGCCGTTATCGCCTCTTCCAGGGGAAAGGTCTGGGAAACCACAGGCTTAAGGCGACCCTGCTGCACCATAGCTGCCACTTCCAGGAGATGCCTTAGCCCGGCGCCTGTGGAGCCAGATACCGAGGCGTCTTTGAACATAACCTCGGCGGGGTTTATGGACACCTTTCCCCCGGCAACCTCTCCTATAATCACCATTCGTCCGTACTGGGAGAGGCTGCGAAAGGATGAGGAGAAGAGGGCGAACCCCACCGTATCAATGACGACGTCAGCCCCCTGGTCTTCTGTGAGAGCCATGACCATCTCCGAGAAGTCCAGCTCGCCAGCTAGAATGACCTCCTCGACGCCCAGCTCTTGAATGCGATCTATTTTCTCGGGCGAGGTAGTGACGGCCAGGACCCTAGCCCCCAAAGCCTTGGTCACTTGAACGGCATGAACACCAAGCCCTCCCCCGGCCCCGGTCACCACCGCCGTCTCCCCCGGCTGTAGCCTGGCGACGTCTCGCGCTGCCTGGAGAGCTACCCCCATGGGGCAGGCGAAGAGGCACGCCTCCTGCAAATCTATGCCGTCGGGTAGGAGTGCCATGCCGTTTTCCCTGAGCTTCACGAACTCGGCGAAGCCTCCGTCAACGGCGTGGCCTACACCCTTGCCATAAAGACAGCGGTACTCCCGGCCTGTGCGGCAGCGGATACACTGGCCGCAGCTCTCCGTCAGAAGAGATACGACCTTGTCTCCCTTAGATACCGCCGTCACCAGCTCTCCCACATCCGCCACCTCGCCTGAAATCTCATGGCCTAGAATGATCTGGGGTTTGACTCCTCGGCGCAGAACACCCCGCATGACTGCTACGTCGTGGTAGCAGAAGCCGCAGGCCTTCACTCTGACCAGAACATCCAGAGGTCCCACCTGAGGGGTCTCTATCTCTTTGACCGAGAGCTTCGGCTCTTCTCCGGGCGTCTCTAAAACCAGTGCTTTCATCTCCCCTTCTCCATTACCTTAATTGTCTTGGGATAGTATAATCGCAACAGATTGGAGAAAGTAACCTCTCAAGCAAAGAATACCGTCCCGTGTTTCATTATCACGTAGAAAAGCTGGTACCTACTGTTGTAAATCAGCGTAACGTCTGACTGGGGAGTCCAGAGGAGGGTGTGCTCTCTGCAATGGAGTATCTATTTTTGTAAAGAACTAAGGAGACACCACACTAGAAAGGAGAACTCAAAATGAAACTAGGTGCCCATGTATCCGCAGCGGGAGGGATCTCCAGGGCGATAGATCGTGCCCAGGAGATGGGGGCTGAGACCATGCAGATATTCGTATCTCCGCCTCAGGGTTGGGCCTTCAAACCTGTTGCGGAAGCCGATGCTGTGGCTTTTCGCCAGAAGGCCAAGACGGCGGGTATTGCCCCCACTTTTTTTCACTCCATTTATCTGGTTAATTTGGGGTCTCCCTCTCCCGACAATCTGGCCAAGTCTATTCAGGCACTGGTCAACTATATGGGCGTCGCCCACCAGATCGGCGCTGCGGGGGTGATATTCCACTCGGGCAGCCATAAAGGCGTGGGCTTCGAGGCCATTTTGCCCCAGGTCGCAACGGCGATGCAGCAGGTCTTGAAGAGCAGCCCCTCCAACGTCTGGCTCATAATCGAGAACTGCGCAGGCATGGGAAATCAGATTGGAGCCTCCTTCGCAGAGATAGGGCGCATAATGAAGGCTGTGGGAAGCCCTCGAGTCAAAGTCTGCCTGGATACGGAGCATACCTTCGCCGCCGGCTACAATCTGGCCGATAAGGAGGGCATAAAGTCGGCAATGGAGGAGTTCGATAGAGAGATCGGTCTGTCCAACCTCGTGGCGGTTCACGCCAACGATGCCAAGGTTCCCTTCGCCTCCGGAGTTGACCGCCACGACAACATTGGCGACGGGTACATCGGCTTGAAAGGATTTGAGATTATCATGGGGCACTCAGCCTTTGTAGATGTGCCCTTTCTCTTAGAGGTCCCAGGCCCCGACGGCAAGGGGCCGGACAAGGAGAACTTGGACCGCCTCAAGGCCATCAGGGCAAGGCTGGGAATTTATCCCTGATGTTGACGAAGAGGAATTTATATATAAATCTTCCGGACCTTTTTGACCGAGTTTATCCTCTCCTCGGCTAAGCGGTCTGCCGCCTTAGCCGTGGTAATCTCCTCCTTCTTGGCCGTGAAAATGACCCGCTCCATGGTGTCGTAGATGCGGGCCGTCTTCTCCCTGGCCGCCTCCTCATCGTAGGGCCGGTCTATCTCGAAGGAGAGGTTGATCACTCCGCCGGCGTTGATAATGAAGTCGGGGGCGTAGAGTATGCCCCGTTTTTGAAGGGCGTCGGCGTCCCCTTCCTCTAGAAGCTGGTTGTTGGCGCATCCCGCTACGAGTTTGCCCTTGAGGCGAGGAATGGTCTTGCTGTTAATAGCTCCTCCCAGGGCGCAGGGAGCGAAGATGTCGCACTCCACGTCGAAGATGGACTGGGGATCCTCCACTATCCTGAGACCCTGCTTCCGCGCCCTTTCCAGTGCCCTGGGACTGACATCGGCGACGATGACCTGGACCCTTTCCTTGAGCAGGTGCTCCGTCAGATAGGAGGCCACCTTACCATATCCCTGCATGGCGATTACGCGGCCTTGCAGGGAGTCGCTGCCCCATATCTCTTTGGCACAGGCTTTCATTCCCTGGTACACCCCAAAGCCAGTCATCTGAGACGGGTCGCCGCTGCCGCCCTGGTTTACGGGTAGGCCGGTTACGTGAGAAGTCTCCTGGGCTATCCACTCCATGTCCTGGGTGGTGCTGCCCACGTCCTCGGTGGTGACGTATCTTCCGCCCAGGGACTCCACGAACTGACCGTAGGCACGCATCATCGTCTCGGTCTTATCCTTGGAGGCGTCGGCTATAATCAGGGCCTTGCCTCCACCCAGATTCAGGCCGGCAGCAGCGTTCTTGTAGGTCATGGCCCGGGCCAGGCGCAGGACGTCGGAAAGGGCATCCTCCTCTGTGGGGTGCGGCCAGATGCGGGTGCCGCCCAGGGCTGGCCCCAGTGTCGTGTCGTGGATGGCGATGAACGCCCTCAACCCTACCGACCTATCGGTATAGACGCTGAGCTGCTCGTAATCGTATCGCTCCATGTACTCCAGGACTTTCATTTGCCTCCTTGACAGCTTTGGGTTTTATTGAAGAGATTGTGGCAAACCCAAATCCTTCGGGTCCGTGCGGGCAATGCTGATAACCCCTTTGACGCCCTCAAGCTTGGAAAACAGGCGGCTAAGCTGACCAACATCTGTAGTGTGTACAGTAAGGGATATGGAGCACGTGCCGTCGTCACGCTCTGTGGAAACCACCGCGGCTATATTTATCCTCTGCTCGGAGACCAGAGTGGTGATATCCTTAAAAAGACCTACTCGATCCCAGGCTTCGATGCGAAGACGCACCGGGAAGAGCTGATGCAATTTGCCCCAGTCCACCCTGACCAGACGCTCCTTGTCGTCTTCTGCAAGAATATTGGGGCAGTCTAAGCGATGGACGGTTACTCCACGACTCCGTGTTACAAAGCCTATGATAGCGTCGCCACGTATTGGGCTACAGCACTGTGCCATTCTTGTAAGGAGGTCTCCAACTCCCAAGACCTCGATACCAGAAGCCGGACCTGTAGTGGGTGTAGTAAGCTGGTAGTCTGGCGGGGGATTTGGTTGCTGTGAGGAGAGTTTGGCGGTTATTTGAGATATATTTATGCTCCCGCTGCCCAGGGCCGCTAAAAGGTCGTCAACGGTGTCGTATTTGAGTAGTTCGGACAACTTGGCCTCATCGACAGCCAAGTTCAGTCGGCGGAGATCTTTGTGGAGAATCTCTCGACCCAGTTGGATATTCGCTCCACGTTCCTGCCGACGGAACCACTGGCGTATTTTATCCAGGGCGTTGGCGGTCTTGACATAACCCAAATTGGCATTGAGCCAATCTCGACTTGGGCCCCTGGCCTGTTTAGTGGTCAGGATCTCGACAGTTTCTCCGTTCTTCAACTGATAATCCAGAGGCACTAGCTTACCGTTTATCTTGGCTCCCATACAACGGTGGCCAAGGTCTGTATGGATTCTGTAGGCGAAGTCTATTGGGGTCGCCCCTGTTGGGAGCTCTTTGACTGCTCCCTTGGGTGTATAAACATAAACCTGGTCCTTGAAGATATCCGTCTTAACCGACTCTAGGAACTCCTCTGGCTCAGTTACATCTCGTTGCCATTCCAGGAGCTGGCGAAGCCATGCCATCTTCTCATCGAAGAGCGAGTCGGAAACGCCCCCCTCCTTGTATCGCCAGTGAGCTGCCACGCCGTACTCGGCAAACTGATGCATTTCGTATGTGCGGATTTGTACCTCTATTGGCACTGCATCCACACATAGAACAACGGTATGGAGAGACCGATACATATTCTCTTTTGGATTGGCTATGTAGTCGTCGAACTGGCCGGGGAGCGGGTGCCAGAGGGCGTGGATAACGCCCAAGGCGCCGTAGCAGTCCTTTATCTCATTTACCAGTATTCGCAATGCGAAGAGGTCGTATATCTCGTTGAACTCTTTGCCTTGCTGGGCATACTTCTGCGTCTTCTCGTAAATGCTGTAGATGCTTTTAGGTCGCCCACTAACTTCTGCTTCTATACCTGCCTCTTCCAATTCCTTTTTTAGAGTATCTTTTACCTTAGTTATATATTTTTCTCTTTCGGCTCGTTTAGCGGAAAGGAGCCTAGAGATATCTCTGTATTTGGATGGATTCAGGTGTCTGAAGGCCATATCCTCTAGACGCCACTTGATCTCCCATATTCCTAGGCGATGGGCCAATGGAGCATAGATGTCTAGCGTCTCCTTGGCGATGGCACGACGCTTCCACGGCGGATGAGCCTTGAGTGTGCGCATGTTATGAAGACGGTCTGCTAGTTTTATTAGCACTACTCTCACATCTTCCGCCATGGCCACAAGCATTTTTCTCAAGCTAGCGGCTTGCTGACGTCCGTTTTGCGAGTAGAGCAGTTGCTCGCTCTCCTCCTCGACGCTAATCTTCTCCAGCTTGCTTAGCTTGGTTACTCCGTCTACTAGCTTGGCCACCTCGTGGCCAAAGGTGTTTTCTAGTTCTTGGAAAGAGACGTGGCAGTCCTCGATTACATCGTGGAGCAGGGCTGCCGTCAATGTGCTGGCATCTAGGTGCAGCTCCGCCAGAAAAATGGCGGTCTGCACAGGGTGCTCGATGAAAGGCCCTCCAGACAGACGAGTCTGTCCATCATGCGCGTGAAGAGCGAAACGATAGGCCTCCTCGACGAGTCGTAGCTTCTCGTCCGGGAGGTATGACTTGGCCGTTAAAATGAGGTCTTTCAAGGTGTTTTTCCTATGCGGCGTGCATTATGTTTCTATAAGAGATAGTATAGCCTATTCTCTGAATGCCTAGCAACGAATACGTAGTCGCCTTCTACCCTGAGAGGTGTCTTCACCTGCCTTAGCCCTGCATTTTTCACGATTCGCGCCAATGCTTTCTTGTGCCGCTCGTGGTGAGCCTTACGGCTAATTCAGAGCCTGCCCTGAGTTTACCGAAGGGACACGCCTGGCGAACCATGAGCGGCCGCTGACTACCCCGATGAAAGCGGGGCCGAAACTAATACACTACCCAAAGGTCGCTTACGTTTACATTTACCTGGGCTGTGCTGTATCCTGAAACGAGTCATTTGAGAAAGGCGATGGCATTGAGTTTTGAAGAGAGAGACACCGTTGTATAGAGGACCCAGGGGTACCGCTGACCTGCTTCCCAGTGAGCAAAAGTTCTGGCGCTATCTCGAATCTAATGCTGAGAATGTGGCGGAGCGTTTTGGCTATAGGCGAATTGACACCCCTGTCTTTGAGGACTCTGGTCTCTTTGTTAGAGGCGTGGGTCAAGGCACAGACTTAGTAGAGAAGGAGACATACACTTTTCAAGACCGAGGGGGTGACATGCTGACCCTAAGGGCCGAGGGTACAGCGCCGGTCTGTAGAGCTTATCTGGAACATGGAATGCACAATCTTGTCCAGCCGGTGCGCCTCTACTACTTTACGTCCATATATAGATATGAACGTCCCCAGGCTGGGCGTTACCGGGAGCATCATCAATTTGGTATTGAGGCCATAGGTGACGGCAACCCTGCCGTGGACGCAGAGGTAATAGAGCTGGGATGGCGCTTTCTCTCTGGAATAGGCTTGCAGAAGTTCACTATTCAGGTGAACAGCATAGGCGACTTCAATTGCAGGCCCACCTACCTTGGAGAGTTGAAGGATTACTATGCGAAAAGGCGAGGCCTCCTCTGTGACGACTGCAAGGTAAGGTTTGAGCGCAATCCTCTGCGCCTTCTGGATTGCAAGAAAGAGAACTGTCTGGCATTATCCGCCGAAGCACCCCACTCCATTGACCACCTGTGCGGCGAGTGCCAGGAGCATTGGGACCGTCTGAAGGGGTATCTCTCGGCGTTAGGGCTTCTCTTCAATATAGACCACCACCTGGTACGGGGCCTGAACTATTACACTCGTACGGTCTTTGAAATCCAGCCTCCTGTTGAGGGGAGCCAAAGCGCAATTATTGGTGGTGGCCGCTACGACGGTCTTATTCAAGAACTGGGAGGCAGACCTACACCTGGTATCGGTTTTGGAATGGGCATAGAGCGGGTAATTCTTAATCTCAGAGAACAGGGCATAAGCGTTCCTGATCAGGATGGCCCCAAGGTAATGGTCTCCTATATAGGAGATGCCGCCTGTAAAGAGGCCATAAAGCTGGCTTCCCAGCTACGCCAAGAGGGGATAAGTGCGACCCTGGCTCCCAGTGGCAAAAGTATAAAGGGACAGATGCGTCACGCCTTCTCTCTAGGTACGGCGTACGCTATCATCATTGGCGATAACGAATTGCAGAAAGGTACCCTTATCTTGCGAGATATGGGAAAGGGTGAACAGCAGGAGGCCACTCTAGCTCAGGTGAAGCAGATACTTCAAGGGTAATATCGGCTCCCATGCCTTCATCGCCCCTAAGGTGGGGTATTCTTTTATCCTTCACCTTGTCAAGAGAGTTTCCAGGAGTACGTAGAGTTAGTGACCTCAGGCCAAGATGGTAGAATTGTCATGGATGGTTTAGGGAAGTATGCCAGTCGAAGTTAGAGTACGCTATGCTCCCAGCCCGACGGGTGAGCCTCATCTGGGCAATATTCGCACCGCTCTGTTTAACTGGCTTTTTGCTCGTCATTGGGGTGGCACCTTTATCGTTCGCATCGAGGACACCGATGTAACTCGGAAGGTAGAGGGTGCAGTTGAGAATAACTTGAAGTCCCTGCGTTGGTTGGGTTTGGATTGGGACGAAGGGCCCGAGGTGGGGGGTTCCCACGCGCCCTATTTTCAATCGGAACGCTTGGCTCTATATCAGGAGGTTGCTGTAAGGCTTTTGGAGGAGGGATATGCCTACCGTTGTTACTGCTCCCCAGAGCGACTGAATGAGATGAGGCAGGAGCAGCAGAGCAGGAAACAGCCTTCAGGATATGACCGCCACTGCCTGGGACTCTCCCACAGCCAGGTGCGGGAATACGAAGTCCAAGGCATCACGCCTGTGGTTCGCTTCAAGATGCCTCTGGAAGGCGAAACGGCCTTCGAAGATCTGGTCAGGGGGCACGTCTCATTTGAAAATCGCCTGTTGGACGACTTCGTTATGCTCAAGTCCGATGGCTTCCCCACCTATCACCTGGCTAACGTGGTAGATGACCATTCGATGGAGATAACCCATGTAATGCGAGCTGAGGAGTGGCTACCCAGTACGCCGAGACATATTCAGATATACAGGGTTCTTGGCTGGGAGCCGCCCTTGTTCGTACACCTTCCTATGATATTGGGCCCTGACCGATCCAAGCTAAGCAAGCGTCACGGCGCTACTTCTGTCCTCGAGTACAGAGATATGGGATACCTGCCAGAAGTCGTGTTCAACTTCCTTGCTCTGTTAGGATGGTCGTTAGACGACAAAACAGAGATCATGTCAAGAGAGGACGTAATTAAGAGCTTCACTCTAGACCGCATCGTTAAGGCAGGGGCTATTTTCAGTATGGATAAGTTTACCTGGATGAACGGCCATTATATACGCCAGCTTTCAACCCAAGAGTTGACTAAACGGCTATTGCCGTTCCTTGAGCGTCCGTACGGCAAAGGTGGTCTTCCTGACCAGATCCAGCGCCCCATAGACACAGGGTATTTGAATAAGTTAGTCCCGCTACTTCAAGAGCGCTTGAAGACATTGGCTTCTACCGGGGAGATGAATACGGGAGAGATGATAAGTCCGTTTTTCCTCGACAAGCTGGACTATGATGTCAAGCTTTTGGTGCAAAAGGAGATGGATATCACAGGTGCGCGCTCCGCCCTTGAAGAATCCTTGAGACTATTGGAGATATTACCTGACTTTAATGCACAAATGTTGGAGGAGAAGTTACGCGCCCTATCCCAAGTTTTGGGTCTAAACACAAGACAGCTCTTTGGCATCCTCCGGGTGGCTATAACGGGTCGAACTGCAGCGCCGCCCCTCTTTCAGACGATGGAAACGCTAGACAGGGAGAGGTGTGTAATGAGGATCAAGGCAGCTCTGGAGTCTCTTAGGCATGTGCCTGTATTATAGAGGCTGTCCCGAAATCTCGGTGGGAGCCCTTTTTGCAAGAAGGTACTAGTATCAATATTAGTTGATTTATGGTCTAATATCAGTTAAGGCAGGATTGCCATGACGGTCAAGTATAGGGCATACGATAGGACAGGTCAGAGGGTAGACGGTACCCTGGATGTTGACTCTACAGAGGCAGCCCAGGAGATCCTGGAGCGCAACGACCTTATTGTGGTCAAGGTGAAGAAGTCGTGGCGTCTGCCCAGCATTCATGAGCAGATCCCCAGTCTTTTCGGAATTAAGCCAGACCATGTAGTAACCATGAGCCAGGAGTTATCCACTCTTCTCAGGGCCGGGATCCCTCTGAGCAGGGCTATGCAGGCTCTTATTGATCAATCCAGCCATCCCCTCTTCCGTGAGAAACTCAAGGGCGTCTTACAGGCTCTCCTTGAAGGAGAACAGTTGTCTGACGCATTAGAGAGATATTCTGATGTATTTCCGCGGGTGCATATTCGTCTGGTGCGTATCGGGGAAGAGACGGGGCGCATGGCGGAAATGCTAGACGAAGTCGCTCAATACATGAGAGGCCAAGAAGAGACTCGCTCCAAGGTACGACGCACCCTTATGTACCCAGCTATCGTCATCTCCACCTCCTTCATCGCCATGTACATTCTAATCACCTTTTCCCTGCCCTCCCTGGCGAGCCTGTTTAGGGAGTTTGGCAGCAGTCCACCTCTGACGGCCAGAATCCTCTTGGCCGTAGGTAAGTACAGCAGCGCCCACGGGTCTCAGACCCTCTTGGCTCTTTTAGGTCTTGGAGTCCTGTTCTGGCGTTATACCGGCTCCCGGAGGGGTAACAGGCAAATAGATTACCTGAAGTTTAGATTCCCTATCATGGGCGACTTGATGCGAAAGAGCAGCGCTGCTTGGCTCACTAGGACTATGGTTGTCTTAGCTACGGCAGGGGTTCACTTGACGGACACCATTGAGCTTCTAATGTCTAATGCTCCTAATGAGCCGTCGAAAGAAGCCGTTAGACAGATTCGGGAGGATCTTCTATCTGGTGGAAGCTTCTCAGAAGCGCTGAAAGCGCAATCTTTTGTCTTCCCAAGCCTGGTGTCTCAGGCCATGTCTGTTGGAGAGCAGGGTGGTAACATGCAGAGCCAGCTGGTCATACTCGCTAAGCTCTATGAACAGGAGACTGAACGGACAGTTAGCAATGTGATAAATCTTATTGAGCCGGCTATGATTCTTTTTATAGGCTTGATGGTGGGAACTATAGGGATGACCGTGGTAAATACGGTTTACTCACTATTACCTAACATAAAGTGATATGGTAGCCATTCTGGAAAAGCTGAGGGTCTTCCCTGCGTCTCGCCGCCACACAGGTTTTCCAGCCATAAATCTCCTTCCCTCTGCTCCTACCCTTGGCCGTCTAACGTCTGGTACCTCACTATTCCTCTTGCTGTTTGTGGCGGAGGTCTTGGTTGTATTTATGCTCTATTCTAATCAGAGCGATGATCTCCTCCGGGGTGCAAGGGCTGTTATCCCTATTCTGCCGCAGGAGATTAGCCCCGCTTCACGACGCATCACAATTCTAAATGATCGTATCGCTATCTATAAGGAGCGAACGGCGCAGAGGGGAGAACTCAGAGGGACTATCAGTGATAAGCAATTGGACTGGCCAAGCCTGCTTAGATTTATCTTCTCTTCGGTACCGGATGAAGTGAAAATTAGCTCTGTAAGACTCAGCACCGTCTCTCCGCGGGTTATAGAGTTGGTAGGCCAAACAAAGGATACGCCCCAGCTTCTCGATTATAAAGAACTTCTCCTACAATCTAAGGAGTTCGCTTCAGTAGCAATTAGAGCCACTGTGAGGCGAGGAGATTCTATCGAGTTCACCTTTGATCTAGAGGCCAGTAAGTAGAGGACTAGTGTCTGGTTGCAGAAATAGGCGTCATATGCTTCGATGGATGAGACCCTTACTTCGTTCAGGGTGATAAGTTGTATGGATGTCATGCTGAGCGAAGCGAAGCATCTCAATCGTTACGCTGATTTATGACATTAGGTGCTAGAAATGATGAGAAGACTCCCTAAAATAGGTGGTAGGCAGTTATTTCGGGCGTTGTCCATAGGTGGACTTTTGGTCGTTGTAGTAATATTAGCCCTGAGTTTTGTGGGGCAGCGATCTAAAGGTTTGGAGAGTGGTTCCGTTTCTATTCGGGATCTGGAGAGGCAGGAGGAGAGGCAATTGGAGAGCTTCAGTAAGGCGAAGCTCCTGGCACAAGGTCAAATTACCGAGACGATAGCTAATACAATCTTCAATTCTAGTAAGGGTGGCACTGAAATAGTCAGCTTCAGGTCGAAGGAAGCCTCGCAGAAGTTCCCCAAGGTGGAATATCCGACGGTGGAAACCAGCTTGGAGATTAAGGGAAAATCGGCAGAATTGGTGGCCATTCTGGAGAAGCTCATAAACGATACAAAAGGATCGATGGTGATTGACAGCCTTGAGGGGCTAACGGGGGGTGCCGATATTTGGACGTTGAGGTTTCATTCCAAGGTATATGCAGAACCTAAGTAGGCTACTAAACAGGATCGGGCGTTCGTTCCAGGCTTCCCTACCCAGCGCTTCTTCCACAAGGCTGACAATCAGCCTGGGTGGAAACTCGCTCAAGGTCGCTGCGGTGGCTAGTAAAGGGGTTAAGGCCTGGAGCGTTATACCTTTCAATCCCCGTTTCGTAAGAGACGGTGTGATTACTGATCCGAAGGCCTTCAGCCAGGTGATTCTAAATGCCATTGATCGCCCTGGTCTCAGGTTATTTAGGGCTTTGGGTGCTCTATCCGGGCAACGAAGCATTGTTAGCACCCTGACCTTACCGAAGGTCGGTGACATTAGCCTAAACGAGCTCATTCCTAGGGAGGCCCGCAGGTCTTTGGGAGTTGCCATTGATTCTTATTATCTTCATTGGCGACTCTTGCGGAAAGAGGCATCTCGGCAGGTCTTTTATCTGGTAGCGGTACCCAGAGATTCTGTTGACAGATTCGCGGAATCCATGCG
>JACQTT010000080.1 GCA_016210665.1 Chloroflexota bacterium
GAAAAAGTCGGGATAAATATTATCATAAATATCATATCTCTGACGTAGAACGTATGTACCATTTGTACGAAAGGCTACTCTTACATGGTATCTTCAGGGGTTGCAAACGGCCTAGACTGGACAGAGCTGCCTTCCCTATAGTTTATCGAAATCTGTCCAGAAGGGCATGCGTACCCCTGCATAATGCAAAGAAAAAGAGTGACCCCTCAGTGGACATGGCTCTTTCATCTCATCTGTCACGGAGACAAATGCCCCCTCTCCTTATCTAGCCTGCAATAAACCTCTTTAGTATATTCTATTTGTAGGTATGTTCGGTAACTCGAGTCTTCTATTTGAATCGATGGAGACGTCCACTGGCTTCAGCTGGCTCGGCGCCATATTATACGAACCAAGTGATATTCTCTTAAAGGAGGCACTATGGAGATTAAGGCCATCGTAGGTGACATTACTCAGCTAGATGTCGGTGCCATCATTGTTAACCTTTTTGAAGGTGTTCACACTCCTGGTGGTGCGACAGGAGCTGTCGACAGATCTCTGGATGGAGCTATCTCCAGTCTTATAGAGGAGGGTGAGATAAGAGGTAAAAAGGGTGAGCTAACCCTTATTCACACTTTAGACAAAATCGCCCCTCACCGGGTTCTGATTGTTGGTCTGGGCAATAGGGAACAGTTCGACCGAGACGGTGTACGCTTCGTATCTGGCGAAGCCTTGCGCTACCTGAGACGACTGGGAGTGCAGAGGATAGCCACCATAGCCCACGGGGCGGGTATAGGTGGCATGGACCCTCAAACCTCTGCCCAGGCTATTGCCGAGGGGAGCATCCTTGGCCTGTATAAATTCGACAAGTACTTGGATAAGAAAGAGAATAGCAAAGATATAAAAGAGGTTCTTATTGTGGAGTCAAGCGAATCCAAGATTTCGGCTCTGGGCAAAGGCATGGAAAAGGGGCGGGTCTTCGCTCAGGCGACAAACCTGTGTCGAGATATGGTCAACGAGCCTGCCAACTTTATGAACCCTGGTAGAATGGCTATGATCGCTCGAGAGCTGGCTGCAGAGCTCGGCCTGGAGATAAGGGTTCTTGAGCGAGCCCAGATGGAGGAGTTGGGAATGGGGGGCCTGTTGGGAGTAGCGAGAGGCAGCGAGCAACCTCCTAAGCTGATAATACTTCAATACTGGGGCGACCCAGGGAACCAGTCCAATAATTTGGGACTCGTAGGCAAGGGCATCACCTTCGATACAGGGGGCATATCCCTCAAGCCTGCCGCCGAGATGGGAGAGATGAAGGGAGATATGGCAGGAGGTGCTTCAGTAATAGCTGCCATGAAGGCCATAGGTGTGCTGAAACCCAAGATCAACGTTACTGCAATTGTGCCTGCCACCGAGAATATGCCCGGAGGCTCTGCTCAGCGGCCAGGAGATGTGATCAGGGCCATGAATGGGAAGAGTATTGAGGTGGAGAATACCGATGCCGAAGGCCGCCTGATTCTTGCCGATGCCCTTTGCTATGCCCGCCATATGGGTATAACTCGCCTGATAGATGTGGCTACCCTTACGGGAGCGATGACTATCGCTTTAGGCCATGTTTACAGTGGGGTCTTTACCAACAACCAGGAGTTATGCGACCAGGTTCTCCGAGCAGGCAAGGCCTCCGGAGAGCGTATTTGGCAGATGCCTATGCACGAGGAATACAAGGAGCAAAATAAGAGCAGTGTAGCTGAGATCAAGAACACCGGGGGCCGGCCTGCTGGCTCAATAACCGCTGCGCAGTTTCTGGCTGAATTCGTTGACGATACTCCTTGGGTCCATTTGGACATCGCAGGAACCTCCCGTACCGACAAGGAAAGGGGCTACAACACAAAGGGAGCCACGGGAGTACCTGTGCGCACTCTGATTAATCTGGTTCTCGATCTGTCTCAGGGGTAACGGTCTTCTGACCTTCTCCTTGACCTCCTAGCTAGGCAATGTTAGGATTTGTAAACATGGTGGGCGTAGCCAAGTGGTCCAAGGCGCCAGGTTGTGGCCCTGGAGATCGAGGGTTCAAATCCCTCCGCTCACCCGTAAGATGTCGTCTCTATCCATTCTCACGACAATGTCATTGCCATGAAAATGGGTGCTCAGGAAGGTCTCTTTTGTCATTGCGAGGAGGCAGTAGCCGACGAAGTCCCGATGAAATCGGGAGAGGGGAGCTGCACCCCTCCCCCCAGATTGCCACGCCCCGATTGCATCGGGCTCGCAATGACAATCTGGGACGGCCATTTTCATCTTTCCTGGTGCTGGATGCCAGCATGATAGATTCTGA
The DNA here is from genome assembly GCA_016210665.1 of Chloroflexota bacterium. GTDB lineage: Bacteria > Chloroflexota > Dehalococcoidia > Lucifugimonadales > JACQTT01 > JACQTT01. Next base: position 2,300 of record JACQTT010000080.1, read on the forward strand.
ACGGAGTGAAGGATCTTGGGCGTATGGCCTTAGACTCCTTCGTCGCTTAGCTCCTCAGGGTGACAGCGTGCAGATGCATTTTCATACTCTGTGGTGCCCCGATGCAATCGGGGCACGGGGGATTACCAGGCAATCCCTGGATTTATCGAGAGGAAGCGCCCGGGTATTGTTGAAAGGCTTTTGGCAGTTTTCCGAGGGAGGAGGAGACCGTTGAAGTTGAATATGACCCTTACAATAAAAGAGATTGAGATACGCCGCGAAGGGGATTCCCACGGCAACTTGATGGTTCTACAACTCACCAGCTATCTCGATAGAAAGCTATATGCTATAGCTGTTCCCCAAGCCTGGCAATCCTCCACTGGGCCTACCTGGGTTTATCTGATTGATAGCCAGGGGCTGACCCTGATCGATACGGGGGGGCCGGGCTCCTATGAGCATCTGGCTCAAGGCATTGAGCAAGCTGGGTTTCGCGTTGCGGATATAGAGCGAGTGATTATAACTCACGGCCACTTGGATCACGATGGAGGAGTGGCTCAATTGATGGCACAGAATGGGGCGCAGCTCTGGGCTCACCACATGTATGCTCATCTACTACCCTATCACCATTGGGAAATCATGAGGACATCTGCCGGTCCCCTGCAGAGGGAGTTCAGAAGAATAGCCGAAGCTGGGATGAGGAGTCATATGGGGCGGATTTTTCAGGGAAATGAGCAGGTAAGCGCTTATTCCGCTCAACGCAAAGTCATGAAGGTGGATCACATGGTCCAAGATGGGGACCGAGTGGGGGATCTTAACTTTATTTATGCGCCAGGCCACTCTCCCGACGAGATATGCATCTCTCTGGATGGCCTGGTCTTCACCGGTGACCATGTGCTACCGGAAATTACGCCTCATCCTACCTTCAAGGCCGAATTCCCTGACCCTGTTCGCGAGAAGCTGCCCAAGGAGTATCAGGATGGTAAGAAACAGTATGGCCTGCGAGTTTACATTAGGTCTCTGGAGAAAATCTCGCAGCTAGACCCCCATACGACGGTCCTACCAGCCCATCGCCTCTTCAATAAGAATCGCCTGAATCTTCTGACAGTTCGAAGAGCGCGGGAGATTGTGAAGCATCACATAAATCGGTTGCATAGTATAGTATTGAGGCTTGGAAATCAGCCCACGAGTCTGGAGCAGATAACAAGAGGTATCTTCGCTAAGCGTAATCTGATAGGCGGAAATTTCTACATGGCCCTTAGCGAGGTGGTGAGCCACATCGAGTTGCTTGTGGACACTGAGGATGTAGAGGTGAGGGAGGACGGTATGATTATCTGGCGGGGTAGCGAGAATTTTCGACGGATAATACAGCTTGGAAAGTAGCGCCTTGTTCGGCCTTTACAAGCAGGCCACAGTAGTGTGCTCCAGTTACTTGAATGAGTCCGCCTCGGCACGGTGTCTGAAGTAATCGCCGAACATGCGAAGGGCCCTGGCGGCTCGGCTCACGGTGGGAAATGTAGCCACTCCGGCTTCAATGCACCGACGCCTCATCTCGACTATCGTTTCTCGCTGCCTCTCGTTCTCCACTAAAGAGTCGCCCAAGATAATGGCCATGGGCTTGGCAGTACTGCGGCCGATAGCCAGATAGGAATCCAAGGTCTGTAGGACTCGCTGCACACCGCCTGGCCTGCCTAGACCGAAGGACTCGCCCGCATGGGCGATGAGGATATCGAAATCCGGGTGTTCCGCCATCATCGCTAGCACCTTGCACACGGTCAGCGAGCTACCTCCTAGTATAGAGGTATCAGTAGGGTTGCTCACCCAATCGCCGAGCAGAGGCGATTCGTCTCTGAGTTTCTTTCGCAGGTCTTCCGGCAGAGGAATCACCTTCAGCCCAGCCTCTTCGCACTGATCCGCCGATGCCACGCTTCGTCCGCCGCTTCCTCCAACAATGCCGACTCTAACGCCTACTGTGGGCTTGAGGAAGTGAAGGGTAACAAGAGCATCGGCCTGCTCTTCCAAGGATGAGACCAGGACCGCCCCTGCCTGGCGGCACATGGCCTCCCATACCTGTTGAGAGCCGGCGAGAGAAGCTGTGTGGGAGGCTACTGCCTTGGCGCCGGCACCGGTGCGCCCTGCCTTCATAATGACCACTGGTTTCTGTCCAGTACATCGTTTAAGCACCTGAAAGAGACGCCTCCCGTCTTTGGTGCCCTCTATGGATGCACATATTACCCGAGTCTCTGGGTCATCGGCCAGATAGTCAAGAAAATCGGCTTCGTTCAGATCGACAGCATTGCCATAGCTGATAACCTTGCTGAAACGGACTCCTCTTGTGGATGCAGCGGATATCAGCTCCACTGCATTGCCCCCGCTCTGGGAGAGCATGGCCACTGGGCCACTTTCTTTTGGGAAGCCGTCCATGAAGACCAAGCCTTCCCTGGCATAGTATATGCCCATGCAATTGGGTCCAATAACACGTATGCCTGATGCCCTCGCTCTTCGCAGGACCTCCTGTTCCAGCTGAGCGTCTTCCTGGCGGCCCGTCTCGCTAAAGCGGGCCGTATATAAATGCACTACCTTAACGCCTTTCCTCGATGCCTCGTCGATGAGCTGGGGAACCACGCCAGAAGGGATGCAGGAGATCACGTAGTCCACTTCTTCGGGAATATCTAGAAGGCTTGAGTATGAGGTAACCCCTAGAATCTCCTTGGCCTTTGGGTTTACCGCGTATACCTTACCCTTAAACCCGTTATTCAGGTGGAGCTTAAGGAAGCTGTGGCCTTGCTGTTGCGGGTCGGTAGAGGCCCCTACCACAGCTATGGAGCGCGGGTGAAATAGGTAATCTAACTCTAGGCTCACGGCTCCTCCATCAGCTTCTGCACTCTACCTGTAATCTCGTCTCTTATATGCCGTATTTGCTCAATGAGGACTGCCCTAAGCCTGACGGGGAGGTGCGAGGAGTTTTCGTTACTGCGTCTAGGGCTTATTTCAAAACTCAACGGAAGGGACAATCCTCCCCCCTACGGGGGTTTGCCCTACCCGTTCACAACGAACTTCATTTGCTACCGCTTCACCCTTGAACTATGGAACAGCCTCTAGTACAGCGCCTTACTCTCTACCAGCCTGTCCACGTCTTCTTTGCTAAGCCCCAGTATGTCGCCGAAAACCCGATAGTTGTCCTGTCCCAGGGCATGCAACCCAAAGACACGCCCAGGGGTTAGCGAGAGTACCGGCACCACACCCGAATGCTCCATTCTTCTGAAGGGCGGGCAGTGCTCTAAGGGCACGATGAAGTTCCTGGCGCGAAGATGAATGTCATGGTAAAGCTGCTCCCCGGACTGCACCACCCCTGCAGGCACACCCGACCTCTGCAGCATGTGCATCACCTGATATGGGGTGTACTCCTTAGTCCACTGGGCTATTGCGGCGTCCAGGGCATCCTGGTTCTTCCAGCGGGACTCCTGGGTGGCGAAGCGTGGGTCTGTGGTCCAGGGCTGTTTCCCTGCAACCTTGCACAGTTTCTCCCAGTGATCCTGGGTAAAGCAGGCTACCACACACCACTGGTCCTCACCCCGGCAAGGGTAAGCATGGTGGGGCGCAGCGGTAAAGTTGTGGTTGCCCATGGGCTGCCAGTTGTTGCCGTTAACCAGGTAGTCCAAGAGGCCAACCCCCATAGTGGAGGCCGCCGCCTCCCACTGGGCCAGCTCTATGTATTGCCCCTTTCCCGTCTGGTTGCGGGCCTCAATGGCCACCATCATGCAACAGGCGTTTATGGCCGCCGAGGCGAAGTCGGTATAGTAGGCCTTGGCACGGCACACCTGGGATGAATCGGGATAGCCCCAAAGGTAGGTAAGACCAGAGCTAGACATCATCTCCTGGCCGTAGGCAACGTAGTTGCCCCAAGGCCCGGTGTTACCATATGGCGGCATGCCGACCACGATGATGTCCGGCTTCAACTGCTTCAGGGCGTTATAGCCAAGGCCTCGCCTTTCCAGCACCCCAGTGGGGAAGTTGTCTATCACTATGTCGCTCACCTGAATCAGGCGCTTTGTGAGCTCATTGCCCTCCGGAGTCTGGAAGTCCACCGTGACGCTTAATTTGCTTCTGTTAGTTTCCGGGAACACGGCGCTTACAACCCCACTGCCACGCGCTGCTTCTGGAAAGCGGTTGCTTTCTATCCTAATCACCTCAGCTCCCAAATCCGCCAGAAAACGAGTGCCGTAAGGTCCAGCCCAAACCTTGGTGAAGTCCACAATCCGTATCCCTTCTAGAGGCAGGTTGCCCTTCCTGGGTCTCCTGCCATCGACGCCTCTAAATCTGCGAGTCCGAGGGGTTTTTTCCAGCTCTCGGCGGACTTCTTCGTTATGCTGTCCCAACAGGGGAGCGGGGCGTTGGATTTTCCAGGGGGTCTGGTTGAAGCGATAGGGGGTGCCTGGAAACTCGTGATCGCCAATGTAGGGATGGGTGCATTTTGCAAACCAGTTTCGCTCCCTCATCTGAGGGCTGTTGGCTACATCGGCCATGTGATTGATGGGGATACAGGACAGATGGTGCCCCTGAGCCTCTTCAACAAACTCCTCACGAGTAAACCTGCTAATAAAATCCTGAGCAATCTCAACAACGATGTCCTGATTTACGTTGAGATATACTCGGTCCTCCCATATCGGCTGCTTGAGGATCTCGTTGTCCGTCCATTCTACAAAGGCTTTCCAATGATGAGGGGGACCGAGGACGGAAAGACTAGCCCATTTACCGTCTTTGCACTCGAAGTAGCTGCTGGGAGGCGGGGCGTTGGTAATCAGCCTGCCCGCCCGCCGCACTATATCTCCATTGAAGGCGTAGCGCGCCATGGTGGATAGCACATGGGCGACCACCTGGTACACGGCGATGTCTATCTGCTGGCCGCGCCCAGTCTTCCTTCGGTATTGGAGAGCCGCCAGGGTGGCATACGCAGCATGGGTAGAGGCAAGCTGATAGCCCTGCTCCGCGGTCGCAGCGCAGGGGGGCTTGGTATCGTCTCCCTGGATGTACATCAGCCCGCCCATAGCCTGGGCCACCAGGTCCGTGCCCACGAAGTCCTTATATGGCCCCGTCTGCCCAAATACGGTGATGGATGTCATCACCAGGCCAGGATTGATGCGGCGGAGGTCATCGTATCCCAAGCCCAGAGAGTCTAGGTATCCCGGCTGAAAGCTCTCTGTCAGCACATCGGCGGTGGCGGCAAGGCGCTTAAGGACGTCCCGATCGGCTTCCGACTTAAGGTCCAGGGTGATGCTGCGTTTGTTGGTGTTGAAGTTCAAGAAGTAGAGGCTACCCTCGGGGTGGGGCTCACCTCTAAAAAAGGGGCCTACAGAACGGGCGAAGTCCCCCTCGGGAGGCTCTACCTTTATCACGTCCGCCCCCATGTCCGCCATCAGCTTGCCGCAGTGCTGACCCATCGGCCCCGCCAGCTCCACAACCCGCAGATGTCCCAGGGCGGCAATGCCATCTCCCTTACTAGAAACATCCTGAGTGCTCATACCTCTCCTTCCGAAGGTATCTCCTAATTTTGGAGTTGATAATATCATTAGCAGGCAAGGCCATTCAATGAGGCGACGCACAACGTATCTTAAACAGTGGGGATATACCGCAAAGGCCATTGCCTCCTCAGAAGATTGACAGGGGGGGACGGACAAACTATATTGTGACCAAAATAACGTAGGCAATAGAACTGGACCTATAAGGAAACACCCGATGGGGAGGAGGAAAGTATGGACTTCCGTTACCACTATACCAAAGAGCAGGAAGAGTTCAGAAAAGAGGTACGAGCCTGGCTGGAAGCTAACGTCCCTGACAAAATGAGGGCACCCTATGGCAGCTTTTACGACCTACCCGAGAATGTGTATAAGTTCTGGCGGGGAAAGCACAAGGAGTTGGCCAAGAAGGGATGGCTTTACCCCACCTATCCAAAACAGTACGGGGGCGGTGGCCTCACTGTAGAGCAGGATGTCATAATCGCCGAGGAGTTCGATCGCGCAAGGGCTGTTCGTAATTTCGTTAATGGTGTGGTCTTCCCTGCTCTCCTTATTTGGGCTACCGAGGAGCAGAAACAAAAGTTCCTCGTTCCCTTCCTGAAAGCTGAGAAGACGACCTTCCAGGCCTTTACCGAGCCTCAGTCGGGTTCGGACCTGGCCAACATCCAGAGCCGTGCCGTGAGGGATGGCGACGACTGGCTCATATCAGGACAGAAGATCTTCGTCAGCGGCCAGGCTACTCCTGACTACCTTTTCGGGCCTATCATGACAGACCCCGAAGCGCCTCGCCACAGGAACCTGGGCTACTTCATGATCCCCTATCCCTCTCCAGGCCTGGAGTTAAAGCGGCAAAACCTGTTGAACGGGCGGGACCAGAACTTCGTCTTCATGGACAACGTCCGAGTGCCAGGCGACCACCTCATCGGCGGCGACCACCAGGGCTGGCAGGTGGCAGGATCCTCTCTGGAGATTGAGCACGGAGGTCGCGGCTCGCCCCTACAGCGGGATGATTATATGAAAAACCTGGTTGACTATGCGAGGGCCACCACGCACAAGGGCGAGACTCTAGGAAGCGACCCTATCAAACAACAATTGGTCATAGAAGCATATGCAGATTCCCATATTAGCGGCCTCTTCAATCTGCGGAACTACTGGTTGTATCAGATACGCCGGGAAATGAGCTACGAAGGCTCCCAAAACTCCTTGTACGGGAGGGAGTACCGCATGAGGAATGCCAACCGAGCCCGGGACATCATGGGAATGTACTCCTTGCTAGATGACAAGGATCCTGGTGCTCCCACAAATGGCATGCAGGAGGCCTTCCAACGAAGCAGTTTGGTGGGCGCCCACCCAGGAGGTGCGATAGAGGTTCAAAAGGTCATAGTCGCGCGGCGCCTGGGCATCAGCCGCACCAGGGAGCGTGCAGCTGCCACCCCCTCTACTGCAGGCATCTCCGGCGGCTAGCGCCAGATATCTGGACAAGAACGACGGGGCCTTCTTCAGGAAAACCCCGCCTTCTTTAAGAAGGTATCTGGAGCTTTGTGGACAGGTTCCTGTCCTCTTTCAATGCGGACTACTAACCTAGAAGCTATTCAAAATTCTCGTCTGGGGAGTCCAGACGGGGGCGAAGCCCCTTCTGGTGGGGGTCTGGGGGTATCCCCCAGCTTTATTTCCATCCACCTCTCCCTGCTAAGGGAGAGGTGGACACAGGGGGTGAGGGATTTTGGAATAGGTCCTAGGTGAGCCTGTTCCAATTGCAGGCCACGATGTTCTGAAACAAAACCGTCCGGGCTTGCTAGGTTGTCTATCTATGTAACGCATAGTAACGCGTGATTCAGACATATCCTGGAATAGACAGGGGTTAGGTCGTTGCCTCGCAACCTCCCTTCATCCAGAAATTAGGCGAAATCCGCCGGTAGCCACCGAGCGAGGCCTCTATTGAAAGAATTCATTGACTGACTGAAGGGGCGGATTTAAACATCAATACAGGACCAGACCAAACGGAGGAGGCAAATATGAAAGCCAAGGTCGATGCAGGCGCCAAGCGCAGGATCTACTACGGCTGGGTGATCGTGGCCGTAGTATTGGTGCTCAATATGATGTACGGGAGTACCACCGCCTTGTTCGGCCTCTTCATTATACCGATGCAGAAAGACCTGGGATGGAGCCGGTCTACCATCGTCTTGGCCATTACCATCGCCGCCCTCCTGAGCGGCCCCAGCCACGCACTAACGGGGCCAATCGTTGATCGATATGGATCTCGACTCCTGATCTTCACTACGGCTCTCATTGGCGGGCTGTTTATTGCTTTGGGAGGCCTCGTTAACGCCCCGTGGCAGTTTTATCTCCTCTTCGCCGCTCTTGGATTGGCAGTTTTGCAGAGCGCAGGGACACCCATTACCCAGATAGTGGTGGCCAAGTGGTTTGTGGCGAAGCGTGGGCGGGCTCTTGGCTGGTCCAACGTCGGTTTGTCTTTGGGAGCTTCTATTTTATTACCCATAATGACACTAGTGATCGCCCAGTGGGGCTGGCGCTGGGGTTTTGTGGTGCTCGGGGTATTGTACGGCATAGGGATTGCTGCGGCCAGCATTTTCCTCAAGCGCACTCCCGAAGACTTGGGCCTCCTGCCCGATGGGGTTACGCCTGAAAGGGCCAAGGCCCAAGCCACTGATGCCCGCGAAAAACAACAGTCAAAAAGGATAAAAATTGAGCAATCCTGGACACTGCGGGATGCCATGGGCACCCGCACCTTCTGGCTGCTGTTGCTGGCCGGAGTCGTTGCTTCAATGGCAGGATCGGCCACCTTCGTTCACGTGATCCCCTACTTACGTGGTGAGAAGGGATTTGGCAACCTAGCCAGCACAGCCTTCTCCACCTGGTTCGTCTTCAGCGTCATCTCCAAGATAATATGGGGCTACCTCTCCGAGAAGATCCCCGTGTATTTCAGCGTAATCATGGTGTTCATCGGAGAGGCGGTGGGAGTAATCCTTCTGCTTAACGTGGGTGGGAGCGTGACCATGCTCTTTGTATGGGCCGTGGTCCACGGCTCGCTCCACGGGCCCTCAGCCCAGTTGCAGACTCTCATGTGGGCCGACTACTATGGCCGAAGCTTCCTGGGGACTATCCGCGGCGTCTTTCTGTTCCCCAGCGTTTTTGCCTCGGCCGGGGGACCCCTGCTAGCTGCCTACATCTACGACGCGCGGGGAGTCTATCGCCTGGTGTGGCTCATTTCCATTGCCCTCTACTTTCTGACCGCTTTCCTGTTTCTTCTTTCTCCACCTCCCAGGTCCCGTCAGCGGGTGCTCAAGGCGTCAGAAGGGCAGCCGGCGGTCACGACCTAGGACTCGTTTCAAAAGTCTTTGGCGTCATCCTTTGACAACCCCGACTCAATGGGACTCAGCAACTGTCTTGTTTGTCAAGAGTTAAGAGCATGATCTGCTTGCCAGGAAGTATGATGTTTGACCATAGCATTGAGGATAGTGAGCAGCTTACGCATGCAAGCGGTGAGAGCCAC
>JACQTT010000074.1 GCA_016210665.1 Chloroflexota bacterium
GTGGATATCGATCTCATACGTAACACATGGAGTCAGCGTCTGGACCCACTGCTGCCCGTGGATACGCCCGAGGACAAGATGGTTACCAACCGGGCACTGGTCGATGCCTGTATCCCCTATGAGCGCTTGAAGGACTGGGCACCTTGGGCGGCCATGAGTTCCGAGATGTGGCAGAAGATACGTGCCAAGTGGGGAAAGGAGTTGGGGATTGACGGGGCCCAGGAGGCCAGGGCCCGCGGGCTACCCTCCTTTGGGGATCATGGCGACAGAATGGGTTAGCCGTCGTTGTGGTTCATGGGGTCTTGGGTGTGCTTGCATAAGGACAACAACAAAATAACGATAGGGAGGGAAATCATGCAAAAGGCTAGGTTCTTTGGACTTCCCGCTGTGATTGCCTTAGTGGCATTGCTGGTCATTGCCGCCTGCCGAGCGGCACCCACGGCGACGCCTTTGCCGCCGACACCTACGAAGGCGCCAGTGCCTACCATAGCCCCAGCCGCCACAGTAGCGCCGGCTCCTGCACCTACGGTGGCCCCCGCTCCAACGGTGGCTGCCACAAGAGCGCCGGCGCCAACGCCAGCTCCTGTTGCCGAGCTGAAGATAGCCCCGGCCGTTAAGACCTTTCTGGCCAAATACCCTAACATGGTTTTTTGGACCGAGGCAGTTCTGCCGAAGACGGCCCAGCCCAAGTATGGAGGCACCTATAAGAGGACCAATCCCGGCGCCGGCACCAATCCAAGAGTGGCTCACTGGGACCCCAGACTTGCCCCCCTCACGAACGGTGGTGGCTTCTGCTACGGAGGCCTCCTGAGGTACAATCTTAACCGCATAAACGTGGAGTCGAAAATTACTCCCGTTCCCCTGCCCGACGCCGCCGAGTCCTGGAAACAGATAGATGATCTCACCTGGGAGTTCAAGCTCGACCCCAACGTCTTCTGGCACGATATACCCCCTGTGAACGGCCGCAAGGTGACGGCCGAGGACGTGAAGTGGGGCATCGAGCAGCTTCGGGACAATAGCATCTATAGAGGCATTTTCAGAGTCGTCAGTGATGTCACAATCAAAGACCCCTCCACCATTGTTATTAAAACGGCTACTCCCTATGCCCACCTGATTCAGGTCCTGGCAGGCACGACCTATGTCTTTACCGCTCCAGAGATGGAGAAGCAGCCCGGGGGCGCCAAGACCTGGTGCGTCGGTTTCGGGCCCTGGAAACTGGTCCAATACGATCCCCAGGGAGGCTTCGTTATGGAGAGGCACCCAAAATACCACATCAAGGGCCACACGGGTTTACAGCTTCCCTACATTGACCGCATTGAGGACTTCGCCTTCAGCGACGGTGCCACGCAGATCGCTGCCTTCGTGACCAGGAAAGTTCACGTCCTCGTCCCCTTCGGCATTGACGCGACGGCTGCCGTCCTGGACAGATGCACACCTAATGGCACCTGCCAGGGCGATATCGGTCCTCAAACGCCCTCAGCCAGCGCGCGTATCCTTCTGCGCCTGGATAAGCCGCCCTTTAACGACGTGCGGGTGCGCCGTGCCCTCTCCATGGGCATAAATCGCCAGGCCATCCTCGATACTGTATACCAGGGGGCTGGCTATCCCTCCCAGCAGGTGCCCTTTGACGCCATGGGGTTGACCAGGCCTCTCTTGATAGATGAGAGGGGCCCGTACCACCAGTTCAATCCCACCGAGGCGAAGAGGCTCCTGGCCGAAGCCGGCTATCCCAATGGCTTCGAGACGACCATGAATATAGGCACGCCGACTGGCCCGGCAGTGCCTCTGATAGAGACGGTCCAGTTCCACTGGAAGGATAACCTGAAGGTGAACGTCAAGCTCGTGCCCTCGGAAACCGTAGCTTTTCAGAAGACTCTGTCTGAGCGGAGCTACGAGGCGATGCTCTGGGCTGGCACTACGATAAACGCCAACGACTGGGACACTCATACCTACGGCCTGATGCACTCCAAGTCAGCCACCAACTGGGGCTACGTTAACGACTCTGAGGTGGACAGGCTCGTGGAGCTTGCCCGGGTCACCTTTGACCTGAAGGAACAGCAGAAAATCTATAGGAAAGTGTTTGAGCTGGAGGAGCAGAATATCTACCGGATAGACGCCGTCGCACGCTACAACTTCCATCTGTATGACATAAGCCTTGTAAACGCTGCCGGCAGCAACTATTCCTGGTTTGACAGCTTTGCCCAAAGGAGCATCGAGACCGTCTGGGTCAAGGAGTGAGGTGTTGACAGGAGAAAATGGGGCATTACGAAATACGTTAGTGACATATTTCACAAACTACCGGGACGTGGCGTAAAAACGAGGCCCATGGCTGATAACAGCTATGAACCTTTCCGACTATTTACAATTCGACTTACAGGATGTATATAAGGGTAAGAACCTACAGCCAGGCCCAGTAGCCGTGATGGCTGTATAGTGTTGGCAGGTGCACAGAGCAGGAGGAGATCCAGAGCGTAATCAGAGCTTCATTCCATAAGTAAAACCAGCTGGAGGTGAGAGATGTTTGGCAAGTCACTACTGTTATTTGTCGTTACCGCACTAACTATGCTGCTAGTGATCCTGTCCTGCCGCGCCGCCGCTCCCACGGCGACCCCCGTGCCGCCTGCGCCGACGAAGGCTCCGGCTGCAACGGTGGCACCAGCCCCCGCCGCTACGTTGGCGCCGGCCCCTGTTGCGACAACGGCACCAGCGCCAACGCCAGTTCCTGTTGCGCCGACGCCTTCCGTCCCGGAAGCGAAGCTGGCTAAAGCGGTTGTCGATTTGCTGAAAAAATACCCTAACATGGTTCTCTGGACGGAGGCGAACCTGCCCAAAACCGTCCAGCCCAAGTTGGGGGGGACGTACAGGAGAACCGCTCCAAGCGTGGGCGGCAACCCCTTGGTACCTCACTGGGACCCGAGATTACTTGCCAGCGTCGCTAATGGTGTTGGGTTCTGCTACGGAGGTCTCCTGAGGTTCGCCATTGACCGCATAAACGTGGAGTCTCGAATCACTCCCGTTCCCCTGCCCGATGCTGCCGAGTCCTGGAAGCAACTGGACGACCTGACCTGGGAGTTCAAGCTCAATCCCAACGTCTATTGGCATGATAGGCCCCCCGTTAACGGCCGCAAGGTAACAGCCGAGGACATAAAGTACGGTATAGAGCAGCTTCGGGACAACAGTATCCACAGGGGCGTCTTTAAAATTATAAGCGAGATCACTATCAAAGACCCATCCACCATTACCATTAAAACGAGTGAGCCTTACGCTCATATGCTGAAAATTCTGGCCGGGGCTTTGTACGTCTTCACCGCTCCCGAGATGGTTAAGGAGCCCGGGGGTGCCAAGACCTGGTGCGTCGGCTACGGCCCCTGGAAGCTGGTCAAGTGGGACCCCCAAGGAGGCTATGAGATGGAGAGGCACCCTCGCTACCACCTTAAGGGCCATACGGGCCTTCAGCTTCCCTACATGGACCGCATTGAACACTTCACCTTCAGTGATGGTGCTACTCAGATCGCTGCCTTCGTGACAAGGAAGGTTCACAACATCGTCGCCTTCGGTGCTGACCAGACGATTGCCATCTTGGACAGATGCACCCCTAACGGCACCTGCCAGGGCGATATTGGTACCCAGACGCCTGCAGCCAGCGCTCGTATCTTAATGCGCCTGGATAAGGCGCCCTTCAACGACGTGCGGGTGCGCCGCGCCCTCTCCATGGGCATGGACCGCCAGGCCATCCTCGATACTATATACCAGGGGGTCGGCTATCCCTCCCAGCAGGTACCCTTTGATGCAATGGGGTTGAAGTTACCCCTCTTACTGGATCAGAGAGGCCCGTACCACCAGTTCAATCCCACCGAGGCGAAGAGGCTGCTGGCCGAGGCCGGCTATCCTGATGGCTTCGAGACGACCATGGTCATAGGCACGAGTCCGGGCCCGGGGATCACTATACCGGAGACGATCCAGTTCCAGTGGAAGGAGAATCTGAAGGTAAGGGTCCAGTTTGAGCCCAAAGAAAGCCTGGCCTTTAGCAAGACCTTGTTCGACAAGACCTACGGGGCGATGATCTACGCGGGATCAACTATCAATGCCCTGGACTGGGACTCTCATACCTACGGCATGATGCACTCCAAGTCTGGTAGCAACTGGGCCTACGTCAACGATCCCGAGGTGGACAGGCTAGTAGAAGCTCAGAGAACCACCTTCGACCCGGTGAAACAGCGGGACATTTACTGGAAGATTTTTGATCTGGACGAGAAGAACATATATCGAATAGATTCCGTAGCCCGCTACAACCTTCACCTCTACGACATAAGCCTGGTAAACGCCACCGGCAGCAACTATACTTGGTTCAGCGACTATGCCCAAAGGTCTCTCGAGGCCGTCTGGTTCAAGGACTGAGGCGTTAATAAGGATTATAAAAGAGGAGGTGAAATAGGTCCTTCTGCAATCCAGGTTACTGAGCAGAATATATCGAATATAATCGGATTTATTAGGAGGAGGATATCCATGGAAGATTTGCGCAGTTGGCTAAAGAGGGTGGACGCAAGGGGGAAACTGGAGACGATTTCCGGCGCTGGTTCAGAAGATGAGATTGGCCCTATCACCGAGATGGCGGCAAGGCATGCAGGCACTCCTGTCCTGCTATTTGACAACATCCCAGGTTTCTCACCGGGCTATCGGGTGTGCTCCAACTTTAACGCGGCCTCCTTTACAGAGGATCCCGTTATGCGCCAGGCGCTCAAGCTTGGCAGCGCCACTTCACGGGAAGAGCTGTTTGATGTGTTGAAAGGGCGCGAGCGCGAGTGGGAGATAGGGGCCAGCAAGTACCCACCCAAGTGGGTAGAGGAGGGGCCAGTGATGGAGGAGGTCCTACGAGGCGATGAAGTTGACCTGCTCCGGTATCCGTCACCCAAGTGGCACGAGTTGGACGGGGGGACCTTCATAGGAACCGCTTGCGTTTTCATTACCCAGGATCCTGACAGTGGAGCCTATGATTTCGGCGCATTTCGCGCGCAGGTCTTTGACAAGCGTCGAGTCGGCACCTGGATAGCCGGTCGCCGCCAGGCATGGATCAATATGAAAAAGTGGTGGGCTAAGGGTAAGCCTAGCCCGACGCTTATCAGTGTTGGACACCATCCCATCTTTATAATCGTTGCAAGCGCTCATAGCGCGCAAGTAAGCGGGGGGCAGGATTTCGGTTATTTGGGCGCCATGATGGGTGAAGCGCTGCCGGCGGTGAAGGGCGAGCTCACTGGTTTGCCCGTGCCAGCGGATGCAGAGTTGGTGCTAGAGGGCTTCATCAAACAGGGAGATATGATGGATGAGGGCCCCTTTGGCGAGTGGACTGGCTACTACGGTGGAACCGTAGAACCAGAGCCCTATATGGTGGTGGAACGCGTTTATCAACGCAAGGATCCTATCATTCTGGGTACGGCGCCCCTGAAGTACAAGTATCCCCACACGATACTTCCGAGGGTAGGGATCATGGCCAGGTTGGAGGCCGCGGGCGTCGAGGGCGTGGTTGCGGTGTCTAACCATCCCTATGGCGGCACCCTCATGGCAGTCGTTAAACTGCGTCAGATGTATGCAGGCCACGTCAAGGAGGTTCTACAGATGGTAGGAGGTTTGATACGCAACGAGGCGTGTCGCTGGATCATCGCGGTCGATGAGGACATAGATATCAACGATTGGGCTGAGGTAACCTGGGCCATGGCCTCTCGAGCCGACCCGGCCGAGGACATTGACATCATTCGCCGCACCATGAGTACGAGGCTAGATCCAATGGTGCCTGCAAGGACGACACGGGAGAGGAGTATTACCAATCGGGCACTGATCGATGCTTGTATCCCCTACGAGCGTTTCAGCGACCCCAATGACAACGCCTTCGGATGGGCAACCATGAGCCGCGAGATGTGGGACAAGACTATGGCCAAGTGGGGAAAGAGATTGCGCATTACAGAGCAATCCAAACGGGTTGGTGAACACTTCCCAGAGGTTAGAGGGATCACTGAACATATGGGGCCTGCTGGGCCCGTCATGGGCGCGTAGCCATCATTACGGCCTCCTTGGAGGTGTTAAACTGTCTATAAAACAGCAAAGGCTCCTGGTAGGAATTAGCGGCGCCAGTGGCATCATCTACGGCGTACGTTTCGTCGAGGCGCTCCAGGCATATCCCGATATCGAAGTCCATCTGATCATGACTGATGCAGCGCGGGTGACTCTTGCCCACGAGATGGGTATGACTCCCCAGTCCCTACGATCGAAAGTGG
Organism: Chloroflexota bacterium; assembly: GCA_016210665.1. Lineage (GTDB taxonomy): Bacteria > Chloroflexota > Dehalococcoidia > Lucifugimonadales > JACQTT01 > JACQTT01. Next base: position 6,270 of record JACQTT010000074.1, read on the forward strand.
ATATGGAGCACGATAATCGAAACATCGCTGCAAGTGTTGCCAGCGGCTCCTTCCGTGTTATGGGTATGGTAGTCGTACCCTGCTCCATGAAGACCCTGGCGGCCATCGCCTACTGCCAGTCCACCAATCTGCTATGCCGCGCTGCTGATGTCTGCCTCAAGGAGCGCCGTCCTCTAATCCTGGTACCCAGGGAGACGCCTTTGCACCTGGGCCATCTCCGGGCTATGGTAGCAGCCGCCGAAATGGGGGCCATTATCCTGCCGCCGATGCCAGCCTTCTATTACAAGCCAAAGAACCTGGAAGAGGTCCTAGCCCATACTGTGGGGAAGATCTTGGATCAGTTTGGGCTGGATCATGACCTCTTCCGCCGTTGGGGTGCTTCAAATCCCGAGGTCAAGAACCTTGTCAGGGTGCCAGAGGACTAAGGAGGATTAACAGGGTGTCTAAAAACCTGGGCGAGAGACTCCCATACAAGATTCAGGAGGCCTTCAACGGTCGGGATCTGGGGGAGAAGCTTGGACTCGCTTATCTGGTCATCACCAGCGATCCAGATGGGACACCGCATCCCGCCATGCTCAGTATGGGAGAGATCCTGGCCCTCGATGACCGCCGCTTGCGTTTGGCTCTCTGGCAGGGCACCCGCACAGGCGCCAATCTGGAGCGTGGCAGCCCCTTCGTCCTTTGCTTTGTAGGGGAAGAAGATGCCGTCTTCTACGTCAAGGGTTCACCCAAAGCACTCCCCACCGAGGGACGCGCCAGGGGATTCCAATGTTTTGAGTGCCAGGTGGACAGCGTGGAGTCTGATGCCCACAAGGGCTTGCCTGTAACTCACGGCCTCCGGTTCCACTGCCCAGACGACGAACGCCCTCGGGTTCTCGACCTGTGGGAGCGCACTATGCAAGCGCTTCGGCAGGCATGACCTCCCTATCCAATGACCTTAAAGAAATGGATAAGCCTCAAACAAAAGCGGATAAGAGGTGAATGGTGACTACTCAAAAGGAGATAGTGTCTACCACGTTCCAGACCCGGGCCGAGGTGGCCTTTTCAGGGAGACTCCCTAGCGAAGGAAAAGCTAGAAACTTCACCGTGATGTGTGACGAGCCTCCCGTCCTGGGAGGCGGCGATACCGCTCCCAGGCCCCTGGAGTACTTCCTCCTCTCCATTGGATTCTGACTGATGGTGCAGGTCTCCCGGGTTTCGGAGGCCCTCCACCTTCAGGTAGATAGCGCCAAGGCGAAGGTCAACGGTACTTTCAGTCGAAGGGGTTCCATCCTCGCAGGTACCGCCAAGAGCGGCATGGAGGAGGTAGAAGTGGTGCTAGAGATTCACTCTCCTGCCCCAAGAGAGCAGGTTGCCCAACTGATACGGATGGCAGAAGCAACATGCTTTACGATACAGGCTCTCAGAAACCCCGTAGAAAGCAAACTGGTCGTCTTCCTGAATGGAGAGCCACTGCCCAGCGCATTCTAGAGGAAAGCCTCGTTTCTGTCTAGGCCATGATGTGACCAATCCCTGCAAGAGAGGCCAACGGTTCTGCTAGCCTTGGCGCTAATGCTTGGTCAGCACTTCACTAAGCGGATGCCAGGAGTTGCCTCGTCTTCGGTACCAGATCAAGCCGCAGAAAGTTTGAGTGCTGTCCACAGAGGCCCACCACTGAAATTCGAACTATAGGGTTCAGAGCGTCCCTTTGTAGGTATTGCCAGGCTCAACCCTCCTTAAGGCGTCCAATCCCTGCTACTGGGCCCAGAAATAGTGCGGGTATTGCTTAGTTCGGGGTTACATAAGCGGGCACTAAAACCACGGTTGAGTGAAGGGCCGGTTTCGAAGGCTGCGTTGAGGCGATGACCGACCTTTAGCTGCGAAGGGAATCTGCTACCTCCCCCTGCCCTTCTGCTCTTGTAGCTTCACTTTCAATTCCCTCTCTTGTTCTCCCGACTTGGCTTTGATCTCCAGCTCTTTTGCGTCCGTCGGAATGTCAAAGACAACTGTACCCTGGGCGTCCGTCGTGCCGATAGTCTTGCTGCCAACAGCCACTGTGGCTCCTTGAACAGGGGCCCTGTCTAAGGTGACTTTGATGGCTATCTTTCCCCCTGGTATCATGTTTCCTTCAACCCGGACCTCCATTCTCCCTGGAGCCTTCTTCGGTTGCCCTTTGTCCTCTCTCTTGGCTTCTGCCTTTTTCGCCTCGATCTCCACGGCCAAGTTGTTGGGTCTTGTAAACTTCACATTGACCTCAGCCGCTATGGGAAGGTCGGCCAGGGCTGGAACTGCGACACCGTTAAGGGTGATAGAGGTGCTCTTTGCGACGGAGAGTACCAAAGTCTCTCCCTTTTCTGTGAAGATGGTTACGGTGCTGTTATTGGGATTAACCCCGGTAATCGTCCCCCTTGCTCGCGACAATTTCTCCCGCTGTTCCGGTCGTCCCTTGTCCTTCTCGATTCCTTTAACCTCTATCTCGGATGCACTCATGGTATCCTGGTCGTAGGTAACCTTTACGTGATCCCCGGAGGGAATGTCAGCTAGGGTTGCAGTCTCCAGGTCATCCAACTCTATCTGGGTGGCCTTGGTGATAGTAACCGTCACCGTGCTTCCATTAGGTAGTTTTACCGTCAAGCTGCTGGCGTGTACGTCCACCTTGAGGACGGTGCCCGTTGTCTTGACCTCTCGCATCCTCTTCTCATCTTGCACCTCTATCTTAATGGCCTCACCTGTGGCGGTGTTTATCTCTACTTCTAGACGGGTTCCTGGTTGAAGTCCAAAGATACTGGAGGATGCTCCCTCCACCTCTATATTGGTGTTATCGGTAACCTTGAAGGTAACAGTCTCGCCAGTCTTTGTGTGCCCTGTTATCGTCTTTGTCTCGGCGTCCACCTTATCTATAGTCAGTTCAAACTCCGCTTCTTGCTTGCTGGAGATGCTGATTGCCTGTAAGGTTCGTAGGTTGTACTCTATCTCCACCTTCATCCCGGGCTGGAAGGCGTTCAGAGAGACGCTCTGGCTGCCTATTCTCGTCTTCGTGGAGGAGGTGACGCTTACTGTGATGGTGGCCTGGCCTGGCAGCCCTACAGTCATCTTATTAGCAGCCAGGTCTATGGACTGGATACGCCCATCGGCCTCTCCAGTCAGGTGCACTTCAACTTTACTAGCCACCTTAGAGCTAGGATCGAAGCGCACCTCCACCCGGTCGCCGACCTGTAGGCTTCCCACCGCACCCTTTTGGTCCTGTATTGTAATCTCGGTTTCGGGCGTTATCGAGAGAGTAATGAGGGCATCGCCCTTGGAGTGTACTACCACCTTCCCGGATGCGGAATCAATGCTCTCGATGGTGCCCTGGATTTTGCGGCGCTCCAGGACATCTTGCGCATCCTGAGGGGTCTTATCCAGGGCCTGCAATGCTGTCTGAAATCCCGTCTTCACCCGTTGTGAAGCCTGTTCCAGGGAGGGCTTTGCCGATTCAGGAGCTCTGGCAATAATCTCCTCAAAACGGTTCATCTGCTCCTTCATAAGGTTTTCCAGGCGTTGCTTTAGCGTCTCCACACCCTTTTGCTTCTCGTTCTTAGCCTTGGGTTCTTTTTCGCCCTCGGCGTCCTTTTTCTTTTCCTTGATATGTCCGTCCAGCCGTGCAATCACATTCTGCAGCTTCATCGCCGCCTTGGCTTTGAAACGGTTGGATTCGGGCTGCTGGCCTAGAAAGGTGACAAGCTGACCCTTCAACTCTGAGGGCAGTTGAAAGTCCGCCTCTACTATGACCTGCTCGCCTTCGCTGTTCTCGGCGATGACGGTGTTGCCAGAGACCTCTACTACGGTCAGTGTAATGTGCTGGTCATCGGGTTTTGCGGGCACAACGGTGATCTTTAGAGCAAAGAGCCCGTCAGAGCGCTGTTCGGCCAGCATCGCCACACGGCTCCCCAAGGGTATTTCGGGCACAGTGGCAGTGGCGATGCCGGGTATCGTAGCCTTGGTGTTGGGATCAATTTTTAGCTCTACGCTTTCTTTTGCCGATTGCAGCGTAATCGAGTCCTTCCCTATCGCGCTGACGACACCGAAGATCCCCTGCTTTTTCCCTTGAGCAGCTTGAGCAATGGGGGCAACGCCAAGAGATACTGCTAAAAAGACCATAGCCAGGGTTATAATAGTAAGGGAAAGCAGCTTTTGCCTGATCATGTTTCTAGGGTCTCCCAACCTGTCGTAGCTCCTTTATAGACTATAGAAGTTCATCTACGGAACGAAGACCACAGTCCGAACCTCTTGAGCCATGTTGCCTGAAAAGTCACTGGCCACAATCTGGATAGTATTAGGGCCCTCGTCTAAGACCAATAGGACGTTAAATCGCCCATCGGCGTCCACTTCTACCAGCACCCCGTTGATGCTCACTACCGCATCAGGAGCCGTCTCGCCTGTCACAGAGATGGTATTCGTGGTTACAATCGTCTCGTCTTCTGGGGTGATGAGGGTGAGGGAGAAGGGAGTGAGGGTGGGGACTAACGTAGCTTTCGGTGTTGCCGTTGGCGTAGGGGGTACTGTTAGGGTTGGTGTAGCGCCCCCACATCCTAGCACCACTAATAGCGTAGTGGCTAAAAAGGCTGCCAAAAGATAGGATGACGCTTTTCCTGCTCTGAATATCATCTTTATCTAAAGCCCTAAAAGACTGTCTAAGGCTAACCGCAAGATTTTTTGTTTGATAGCTCCACTTACAAGGGTAACCACGCTACTTCACGGGCTGCAAGGATGGGTCGCGCTCTGTCAGGGATTTCAGGAGTGTATCATACTCCTCAAGAGACTGTCCAACAAGACTCTCTAAGGAAGACCTGTACTGAGGCGGAACCTGCCTTAGAGCGTCCTTCATAGCACCCCTTTGAGTCTTTACGTCTTGTTGCATCCTTTGTCTCAAGTTATCGATACCTATGAGATGTTTAGAGGGCATAGGCTGGAAGGGGATGGGACGGAGGTGTCCTTTATTGCGCTGGGGCGTCATAGAGACCCCTGCGAAGGTTGCTGCTTTGCGCAAATGTCCTCTCACCACGGGTGTCAGAGCCTCCGCTTTGTCGATCTCTTTTTTCAACATCAGCCTGCGAATCTCTTGCATCCTGTTATGAGCCATTTGGGTCTGGATCTGAGCGCGGGAGATGTCTGAGCGCGCCATTCTCATCTCCATCCCCTCTTTAGTCCGTTTCACGGTATAAAGAGGCTCTCCGGGCACACTGTTGGCAGAGGCGGCTACCATGCCCGTTGTTGCCCCACCAATAAGAAGGATTACTATGGCGATCAAGGCCATTGGCCTAGCCAGGGCAGGGGTCCAGGAAGGCAGCCTTCTCCTGGGACGGGTTTGCTCCGATGATGCAGCCATAAGGCGATATAAGGCCCTCGATTTGAACAGTTCATCAGGAGCCGCCGCCGAGGCTGCAGCTATAGTGGCCTTGGCTACCCGGAGCAGTGGGGCCAGCTCTTGAACATGATTGGGATAGAGGTCTAGGCAACCCTGAATGTGTTCCCCACGAGCCAGACGCTCCAGACAATCGTTCAGGATGTCGTCAAAGGACTGTTTCATCACGTATTCCTGATGCCTTGCCCTTGAAATAGAGCTTCTCCCCTTTAGATTGAATGGCATTACGCAGCTTTACTATTCCGGCGTGCTGTAATGCCTTTACTGCGTTCTCCCTTTTTCCTACTGCTCTGGCTACTTCTCCAACCGAGAGACCCGCAGCGAAACGCAAAGATATGACCTCTCTTTGAGCTTCTGTCAGGTTTTTCATGAGTCTCTTTACCTGCTCCATAGTAAGTTTTAGCTCCAGGTGCTGGTCCACATCGGGAGAAGGGGTTTCCTCCGTCAGGTCTAACTGGACCCATCTCTCCCTGGACTTGTGTCTAAAGCTGTCCACTACAAGGTTATGGGCTATTCGAAACAGCCAGGATGAGAAGGGGAACCCCCTCCATCTAAAAGAGTTTATAGACTGCAAGGCTTTCAAGAAGACCTCCTGCGTCAGATCTTCTGCCGAGGTCTGGTCGGATATTCGGAAGAGGATGTAGCGGTATATGGGGTCAAAGAACCTTTGATATATTCCTTCAAAGGCAGCAGCTTCGCCCCCCTGGATCCTTTGAACCAGCTCCTCTATGCTTTGCACTTGGGACTCGCCGTTGCCTCGAGTCATCTATGCTTCCCCTCTCTGGAGAGCGCCTAAAGGCTTTGGGCTACGGGCTTAACGCTGTTGCTTGCCGAAACGTAGTCAGGCAACTGGACGTTTCCCTATGCACATTATATAACGTATTGCTTGACACATGGTTAGGTATGGTACCTTGCCTATCGTGAGGTAAGACCTTATCATGTCAGGTTAGAGCCTGATTGCATCCTTCGCCTTCTCATTCCAGCGAGGATACTAGGGTTCCTCTTTGGCTAGAATATTAAGGTCTCCCATGGTCTTGACCCGGAGAAGTTTGAACTTGTCTTCAGGAGGCGATTAACAATGGCAGAGAGGCCAAATAGAGCGCTTGTGGTAATTCCTCATCCCGATGACGCCGAGGTGGGCTGTGGTGGTACGGTGGCTAAGTGGACCAAAGAAGGGACCGAGGTGTTCTTTGTTCTCTGTACCAATGGGGACAAAGGAACCAGCGATCCGGAGATGACTTCCGAGAAGCTGGCGGTCATTCGTGAGAAGGAGCAGCTAGACGCTGCTACTGTTTTGGGGGTGAAGGAGGTCGTTCTGCTAAGACACCCCGATGGGGAGCTGGAGGACAATAGGGAGTTTCGAGGTGAGGTGGTAAGGGCGATACGCAGGTTCAAACCCGACGCGGTTATGTGCCCAGATCCCCTTCGGCGCTTCCTCCCTGGACACCGGGATCACAGGATATGCGGACAGGTAGCTCTAGATGCCGTATTCCCCTACGCTAGAGATTATCTTCACTTCGCTGAACACTTTCAGAAGGAGAGCCTGGAGCCGCACAAGGTCGGCGAGGTCTATTTGTGGGGCACCGAAGAGCCGGACACCTTCATTGACATAACGGATACTATCGAAGCAAAAGTTGAGTCCCTTAGAAAACATGCAAGTCAGATGTTGGCTCCAGGGCGTACCGGGAACTTTGGCGATTTCGTAAGGGCTAACGCTCAGCGGATTGGGCTACGGGCCAACTACAAATATGCTGAGGCCTTTCGTCGGATACAGATGCGACGCTAATGATGCCAAGTTTGCAACTTATATAGGTGTAGCAATCACATTGTATATATAGCTACAGATGTGGATCATGCTAGGCAGAAGATTCGAGCCAGCTTGATAACCATAGTGGGGAGAGGCTCTAAGAGAACCCGCAGTCTAGACATTAGATATGCCATTACTATACCTATAGCCGCCCCCGCAATAACATCCAATGGGTAGAAGACGCCAGCATAGACCCTAGCAAGAGCGAAGAGGGTAGCTAGAAGGAATAGTATCGTCCCTAGCTTCCTATTCACTCCCCAGAGGGCCGCAGCTATGGCGAAGGTAACAGCCATAGGGTTGGCAGGGAAGCCAGAATCGGTAGGCTGATAGAAGAGAAGGTTTACCTCGTAATTGACAAAGGGTCGGGGCCGAAAGTAGAAGGAATTGATGATTGATATCACCAGATTGGCGATACCAAGAGCGCTAGTGGCTACAAAAACGGCCTTCTGATGTCGTTCTCTGTTAGACGGCTCGACTCCCCCAAACCACATTCCTAGCAAGATAAGGGCAAATACGGCAGGAATGAGATAATCGCTTACCACTAGCTTAGCCATCTCATCCAAGAGTGGGAAATGACCTGCCCAGCTGTTTATCCAGAGAAATACTTTTGCATCTGCTTCTGCCATTTTTTCCACCAGCGGCTCAGGCTCTCGGAAAGAGCCTGTAAGAAGGAGGTTTCCTTTAAGGCTTCCAGGCCGTCCTCAGGCGAAGTGGAGTTGCCCCTCATGCGGACGTTGACTAGAGATGAGCCGATCAACGTCGCTATTACTGCGGTGAGAGATGCCAAGGCAAAGAGAAGGGCCTGATTGTTGGCGTCCAAGCCTCCTCTAGTGTCATTGATATTTCTGGGTTCCGAGGCAAAGAACCAGACGAAGGCAGCAATAATCGCTGCCATCCCCCCTAGACGCGCTACTGATGACCTCTTAAAGAAGAGAATGGATCGCAACCCACTATATGAGGCGACTATCTGGAGGACACCAAGGCTGGCTATAAAGATGAGGAGATAATAGTCTTGAGCGAAGTCTTCCATTTATGATTTATCCTCAAGTTCTCAGGCTTTCACTACCTTCTAGCCCATTTTCTACCTGGCTGGGGAATCCAGGAGTGAGTCTTCTCAGCGAAAGGTAGTGAGATAAGCCTACCATAATCGGCAAAGCTATAGAGTAGCCTATATATGGTCCAGACGCTCCTGTGTACCAGGCTGCTAGCGCTAATGGGGCAAACATAAAGGCGAAAAAGACGTTGGTACTGCGGGTGGCAATGAAGGGAACGGAGGCGATAATGAGTAGAGGTGCAGAGGCTGCGGGAATGATGACCAACAGAATGCCCATGGCGGTAGCCGCCCCTATACCACCTCTGAAATTGAGATAAATTGGCCAGTTGTGTCCAGCAACGGCTGAAATCCCCGCTACCAGTACTGCCGTCTCTGAGCCTATCAGATATCTAGCCAGTAGAACCGCCAGGGATCCTTTCGAAGTGTCGGCTATGCCTACCACAATCCCTGGTATAGGACCCAACTCACGAAACACATTGGCAGCACCGGCATTGCCATCGCCCATATCTCGAATGTCCACGCCACGCAGTAGTCGCCCAGCGATATAAGCTGAAGGTATGGAGCCTATGATGTAACTTAAAAGGCAAATGCCTAGCCAACTCATTCTTTGCCTAAACCTTGACAGTTGTTACTTTAATAGGAACGCCAGTGCACCATTGAAGGTATCTAGGGCTCTTACCCCTGATGACATCAAAATACAGTCTTTGAAGTGCCTGGGTGATGGGACCCGTCTTGCCATCTCCTATTTTCCTGTTATCTATCTCTCCAACGGAGGTGATGTGGGCTGCAGTGCCAGATAGAAAAACCTCATCGGCCAGATAAAGCTCGCTCCTTCTGATATGGCGCTCCGTTATTTTTAGCCCCAGGTCAACCTGGGCCAGTTGGATAATGGTATCTTTGGTTATGCCGGGGAGTATGTTGTCCGACATTCCTGGGGTATGAAGGGTTCCTTTATGCACCAGGAAGATATTTTCCCCGGCGCCTTCGGATACAAGGCCATCCTGATTGAGCAAAATAGCCTCATCGAAACCGGCTAATGTAGCCTCCGTCTTCGCCAGGATGCTGTTGACATACAGGCCGCTGATTTTTACCCTGGGGGGTATCATAGTATCTTCGATGCGTCGCCATGAAGAGGTGCAACAGCGGATCGAGCCTTCGGTATCTATATAGCTGCCAAAGGGCATAGCCATTAGAGCAAAATCATTGTCTATCTCCTGAAGCTTCAGGTTGGCTATCATTTGAGAGCTTTTGAAGGCTAATGGTCGAATGTAAAGGTCCTGCTGATATCCGCTCCTCTCTAAGAGTTCGACCGTTATATTGCAAAAATCTTCTATGCTGTAAGGTAGCTCTATCTTGAGCATTCGGCACCCCTGAAGGAAGCGCTCATAGTGCTCGCGTAGGCGGAAGATAAAAATCTTGCCCTCTTCTGGATTCCAGTTGCCCCGGATACCCTCAAAAATTGCCGTGCCGTAATGCAAGGCGTGAGTCATTACACCTATTTTTGCCTCTGAGACAGGGACATACCTTCCGCCAAAGTAGGCTAGAGCAGTGGGCATAACCTTATCTCCTTTCTCCGAGGGGTGGTGTCATTATAATCACTCCCTTGTCTCCAAGGCAATATCCTTCGTTGACAGCCTACCTGTTCCGCCATATATTTCCGAATCAGGAGATATAGGGGTTCTGACTCCATGTTAAGAGTTCTGTCTCAGATTATCCTGATACTCTCTCTTATCGCTGCCCTCGCTGGAGGCGTGGTGCTTATTATCCGCCAATCCTCTAATCGTCCTATAGAAATCCTTCTGCCGTCCCCTACGCCATCGCCAGAGATCAAGATTTACATTACGGGAGGCGTAAGAGATCCCGGCGTATATACCATCTATGAGGGAGATCGGCTTATTCAGGCTATCCGTGCTGCTGGAGGACCCACCGACGACGCCGACTTAGAAAGGGTTAACCTGGCAGCGAAGGTACAGGATGAGGATCACTGGCACATTCCCAAGCTGGGAGAAGTTTCAGCACCTGTTCAGACTACTCGAGATGCTGGGAAGATAGACCTGAACGCGGCTACGCTTGAGATGCTTGAGAGCTTACCTGGCATAGGGCAAGTAAAGGCGAAGGCGATAATCAGCTATCGCGAGACAAAGGGCAAGTTCTCCTCCTTAGAGGATCTGCTGAAGGTACAAGGTATCGGCTCCAGTACCCTGGATGCCATCCGAGACCTGATTACGGTCCGGTGAGGATACGTATGACCCTTGTTATACTAGCTGTAGCCTGGTTTTCAGGGGTTTACCTGGGTCTCCAGCCAGGTCTGTCCCTTGTAGCCCTAGCCCTCTTTGCTCTATCTGCCCTTCTCTTGACATGGCTTTTACGGGCGAACAAGAGCCTGGTCTTTCCTGCCCTTCTTTTGCTCTCCTTTGCCCTTGGGGTGGCAAGGGGCCAGCTCATCACCGACTCTAAAGATGTCCCGGATTTGCGCAGCTATCATGGACAAGGGGTCTTGGAGGTCAAGGGACTCATAGTCTCCGATCCAGAGCGCCGAGGCTCGGCAACCCGGTTCGTTTTTCAGGCCAGCTCTTTGAGGACAGGAGACGACTGGGCTCCTACGTCAGCAGAGGTCATGGTAACAGCCATGGAATCCTCGGCTCTTGTACGGCAACGAAGTGACCTCTACTTTCGTTACGGTGACGAGTTTCTGCTCATAGGCAGCCTGGAGGAGCCTCCCACATTTCCTGAATTCGACTATCGGGATTATCTAGCACGCCAGGGTATAGACACTGTCATGTCTTTTCCCCAGGTAATCCTCTTGGCAGAGGGAAAGGGTTCCTATTTTTACACCCGGCTTTACCAAGTGCGGCAGGCGCTAGCTCACTCTCTAAACAGGTCCGTGCCAGAGCCACAAGCCTCGGTGCAGCAAGCCCTTCTTCTGGGCCTCAGGAAAGGCCTGCCTAAAGAGCTAAACCAGGCCTTTATCCTGACTGGCACGTCTCACATACTGGCCATATCAGGCCTTCACGTTGGCATTCTGTTAGGGATGGTGTTAGTCTTCAGTGAAGGCCTTTTAGGCAGGCGTAGGCAACTCTATATCCTGTTGCCTTTTGTGTTCGTCTGGCTTTATGCCCTGGTTACAGGAATGTCTCTATCGGTAACCCGGGCAGCTATTATGGCCAGCGTTTACCTGGTGGGAAGAACCCTGGGGCGACCGGGAAGCGTGCTCCCCTCCCTTGCTCTGGCTGCTGCCATCATGGTTGGCCTTGAACCGCAGGTAATTTTGGATGTCTCCTTTCAACTTAGCTTCGCTGCCGTTGCTGGAATCGCCCTCCTGGGGCCCCCCATAAGAAGTTGGCTTACCCTGCCTGGAGAGCCAAAGGATCAGGCGGGAGAAGGGCTGTACAAAGGTGTGGCTCTGCTGGCGGAAACCATATCAATAACTATTGCAGCTACCGTTGCCACCCTTCCCATAATAGCATTTCAATTTCACAGAATATCCCTGGTGGGGGTTCCAGCCACCCTGGTATCTTTGCCTTTAGTGCCTGCAGCGCTCTTGACAGGAGCAATAACTGCCCTGGCTGGACTGTTCCACCCCATTATTGCCCAGCCTCTGGGCTGGCTCGCCTGGCTCTCTACTGCCTACATGACTCAGGTTGTGCAACTCTTTTCTCTATTGCCCCATGCATCTATTGAGTTGGGTAACGTAGCGCCGGTTTTAGTATGGGGTTACTACGGTCTTTTGGCCCTTATTTTGCTCAGAGCGCCCCTAAAGAGGGTGCCTGATTACCTCACTCAGAGGCTAGCGGCTCTTATTGGCAGGGGCGTCACATCTCAGCGAGCAGTCCCCTGGTGGCTGCTAGCCCCTGCCGTTGCAGCAGCTTTTCTGGCATGGTTTGCCGTCTTCTCTCTTCCCGATGGCCAGCTAAGGGTCACATTCCTTGATGTGGGTCAAGGAGATGCCATATTTGTAGTCACGCCTGTAGGTCAACAGATCCTGGTAGATGGCGGCCCCGATCCCCTGGGTGCGGTGCGTGCCCTGGGTGAGAGGATGCCTTTTTGGGATAGGAGTCTGGACATGGTAGTTTTAACCCATCCCCACGAGGATCATGTCAATGGTCTGGTTGAAGTGATAAGACGCTACAAGGTTGGTCAGATAATCGAACGCCAAACCTTGTACGATACTCCGAGCTATCAGGCTTGGCACGAACTGATACAGCTTAAGGGCATCCCCGTCCTTCAAGCCGAGGCATATCAGCTTGTTGCTCTCGATGGTGGCGTTTATCTACAAGTCCTGAGCCCAGGCCCCCATCTTCTGGAGGGGACCTCTTCCGATGTGAATAACGGTTCCGTGGTGGTACGCCTCGTTTATGGGGAAGTGTCCTTCCTCTTGACTGGCGACATTCAAAGCGAGGTTGAAGGCATGCTGGTCTCTCAGAATATGCCCTTGAGGAGCACTGTCCTGAAGGTAGCCCATCACGGCAGCCGTGGCTCATCCTCTCCTGGCTTTTTGAAGGCTGTCAATCCCTCAATCGCTGTTATAAGTCTAGGAACAGATAACAGATTTGGGCATCCCCATGCCGAAGCACTGGAAGCTCTGCATCAGATTTTGCCTGAGGAGATGATTTTCTATACCAATAAGGAAGGCACAGTGCAGTTGATTACCGACGGAAAGAGGCTGAAAGTGGCTGCCCAGGTACGAAAGGCGCATCCATAGATGTGATATACTCTGCAAGAGCCTTTGACAGGCTTGAACAGTTCTACTCTGAGTCCAGTTGTTGGTAGTCTTAGGATTCCAATCCCGTCGTCGAGCAACCGAGCTATTGATGCAATACCAAGAGATCATACAGCGTATAAAGGCTTTGTCTAATCCAGAGGCCGTGTCTAACATGGAACGGTTTGGGATTAGCGCATCCAACACCTATGGAGTATCCATCCCTAACCTGAGGGCCATCGCCAAAGATGCTGACAAAAACCATAGCTTGGCGCAACAGCTCTGGGCATCGGGCATCCATGAAGCTCGGATCCTGGCAAGCATGATTGATGAGGCAACAAAGGTGACGCCAGAACAGATGGAGGGATGGGTAAAGGACTTCGACTCATGGGACGTGTGTGATGGGTGCTGCAATAATCTTTTTTACAAGACCAGCTTTGCCTACCAAAAGGCCCTGGAGTGGAGCAGCAGGTCTGAGGAGTTTGTCAAAAGAGCCGGGTTTGTGCTTATGGCCTGTCTAGCCGTACATGATAAAAGGGCTGCGGATGAGCGGTTCTTGGGTTTTCTCTCTTTGATTATCAGGGGGTCTGTTGACGATAGAAACTTTGTTAGAAAAGCAGTCAACTGGGCGCTGAGGCAGATCGGTAAGCGGAACCTCAATCTGAACCAGGCAGCGATAGAAACGGCCAGGACGATTCAAGGGATAGATTCAAAGTCCGCCAAGTGGGTGGCTTCAGACGCCCTGCGAGAGCTAGCCAGTGGTAAAATTCAGCTAAGGTTGCAACGACAAGAAGAACCTTGAGTGCTAGATTGCCTTCTTAGGTTAGAAAGGATACCTATGATTAGGATAGACGGACGTTTGCCTGATGAACACCGTAAGGTGCGAATAGTTCCGGGTTTTCAGGCCTTTGCCGAAGGCTCGGCTCTCATTGAAGCGGGGCGTACCAGGGTTTTATGCTCGGTAACCGTAGAGGAGCGATTGCCCGCCTTTCTTCGGGGTGGTGGTCAGGGTTGGATCACCGCCGAATACGGAATGTTACCCCGGTCCACTATCACAAGGACTCCCAGGGAGTGGTCCTCTGGCCGGCCCGACGGGCGTTCCTTTGAAATACAGAGGCTAATTGGACGCTCCCTTAGAGCCATTACTGATTTGCAGAGTATAGGAGAGAGGACACTGACAGTGGACTGCGATGTCTTACAGGCCGATGGAGGTACCAGGGTGGCTTCTATTACTGGGGCTTACGTTGCTCTCTATCAGGCCTTCCTTAATATGATCAAGAAACACCTCATATCCTCGATGCCACTCAAATGTGCCGTGGCCGCTACCAGTGTAGGATTGGTGGATGATCAGCTCCTTCTTGACCTCTGCTACGAGGAGGACTATAGAGCCCAGGTAGACTTTAATGTGGTCATGACTGACAAAGGAGACTTTGTAGAAATTCAGGGCACTGCTGAGGGCTCACCCTTTTCCAGGGATACTATAGACAAACTACTGGCCATGTCCCAAAAGGGCTTGGATTATCTTTTTCAAGCTCAACGCGGTGCCCTTCAATGCCTATAAACACATCCTTAGCGTAGTGATGGAAGTGGAGATATAATCCCGACCAGTCGGGATTCAGCACCCTGCTAGGGGAAGGTCAATGGAGTTTTAAAGCAACCTTTTAGGGTATTCTCATAACAGCCGGCGGGGAAAGATTTATGTGTTACACAAATCAGAAGGCCTGCCCCGTAAGGACAGGCCCCTGACAAGGAGGAGTGGAGCGGGAAAAGGAAACTAACTCTTGAATATAGAGTAGCACAAAAATTTCAAAAGTCAATAAGCATTAGTATAAAAATTGGCTAATTTTTTGGTTATTTTATCAAAAGGTTTTCACA
>JACQTT010000078.1 GCA_016210665.1 Chloroflexota bacterium
CCATAATGTGACCTGATCAAGCGCAAGGCCTATAGCCAATCCCAGCGTGGTTACCAGAATCACTAGCTGGACTCCCATCAAGACTGTTCGCCGGTTCATGCGATCTGCCACCACGCCGGCCAAGGGTGCCAGGAAGAGCATGGGAATAGCCCTTACGCCGTTCATCGCGCCCAACAGGGTGCCCGAGCCTGTCAGATCATAGACTAACCACCCCATGGTAGCCATCTGGATCCACATACCGGTACTGCTGAATAGGGTACTAATCCAGAGCAGGCGGAAGTTTCTGATCCCCAAGGCATGGAAGGTGCCGATCTTCTTAGTGCCCTCCAGGGACTCCTTAGGCATGGAGGCGCTAGGAGCGCCATTGTCGTTGCCGCTGAGCGGCGCTGGCCTATCAACGCCAAGGCTTACGCCTCCGTTTTCAGATCCCGCCCGCGGCCCGGCGCCCGCTCGAACATCTTTAGGATTGTTTGGCATAAAGTTTTTTCTTAACCCTTTCTAGTTAATGTAATCTCTCAAATTGAATGTGGTCGCTTCCAAAGAGACGTCAGAGCAACGCATGACCTAATGCCGACTACCTCTAAGGTGCGTGGACACCGGACCAGTTAACCTCATGTTCCGCACACGAGGCCGACCGTAGAAAGATTATAACTGCCAATGAGGCGCAGTTTAAGCCCATAACGGCCACCATCCTGGGCGCACCCAACATGTCGGCACCGACCCCTGCTATGAAGGTGCCCAGGGGAAGCAGTCCCTGGTCCAACATGTAGATGCTGGTGATGCGTCCCCGGAACTCGTCGGGGATGTTCATCTGAAGCAGCGTTTGGTTTGTGGTCATGAATATCATCGAGCTAAAGGCGCTCAGCACCAAAAAAGCGCCCCAGCCCACCTGTGGATGCCTTCTCAGTTTGGAAGTCAGACCGCATGGATTCATCTTCGTCAGATATTCCCTTCTCCAAGTACAACAAAGCTCTTTTGTCCTGGAATGGAAAAACCTTCCCCTCCACAGCCCTCGTTTTTCGCCATAAGGGACCTTTTAGAGAACCTTAATCCTGAGCCATCGCCCCCAGAAAAAGTAGGGCACGTAAAACACCGCCCGGATTCCCATGCCGACGATGGCGGCGTAGCCAATGCCCAGGGGACCCATCCCCAGGCTTCGACTGAACAACCAGGCCAGGGGCAACTCGACTCCCCAAACGGCCACCAGGGTAATGACCATGGGAGCCAGGGTGTCTCCCGCAGTGTTAAACGACTGCATGAAAACCATGTGTATTGCCAAGAAGACAGAGGCAATCACCTGAATGCGAAACCAGACCGAAGCAAGGGCCACTACATCGGCCTCCTTGGTAAACAACGTAACAACGGTCACCACGAATACAAAGAGAAGGCCACCAAGTACCAGCTGCATTGCGATAGCGTATACTAAGCCCCATACCACAGATTGCCGCGCCCTATCAGGCCGTCGGGCCCCCAGGTTTTGACCTACCAGAATGCCAGAGGCCTTTCCCAGACCCATGGTCCCAAAGTTAGTCAACATCTCCGCTCGTCTGGTCAACGCATAGGCCGCCAGAGCCACATCGCCAAAGCGCGCCGCCAACCCCAAGAGCACCAGCTGAGCCACGGCCCGCTCCATGCCTGTCATAGATGCTGGCACTCCGATCTTCAGTATCCTCCCTAGCACAGGATAGTCCACTCGGTATCCCCGCAGCGTCAAATGTAAGCGGGACTTACCTGTGAAAAGGGCGTAAAAGTTAATGGCACCTCCGGCGAGCTGGCCTATGAGATTGGCCCAGGCAGCGCCCGGCAGGCCCAGGTCAGGAAACCACCACCAACCGAATATCAGAAAGGGACTCAAGATAATATGGAGCACTCGCGCTACAGTGGAGGCCTTGAAGGGAATAATCACTTCACCCGAGGCCTGAAGCGCCTCAGCGCTGGCGTGGGCATAAGACATGGCCGCCACGCCAACAAATTGGACCCTCATGTACATGGCCGTTTCAGCTTGCACTGCTGCGCTGGCGCCGATCAATCTGAGAAAGACTTCGGTAAGAAAAAGACCTGTAGCTATCATCAGCAGTGAATAGATGGCGGTCAGGGTAAGGCCTTGAAGGGCGATATGATTGGCTAAGGGGATGTTTCCCGTACCCACGGCCCGGGAGATCATAGCTCGCGTGGCGTTGTCCAAACCCATCCTGGCCATCATGCCGAACTGGGTAAAGGTCTGGCCAACTCCCACCCCAGCGATGGCGCGGAACCCTCCTGGCAGCCGGCCAGCCCAAACTAGATCTATCAGCTGATCCAAGACCCGGAGCACGCCTTCGCCAATCTGGGGCCAGGCCAGGTGTGCGAGATTCTTGGGAATGCTGCCGGTAGTCAGGTCGCGGCGGGCGGGGCGAACCCGCCTGCCGTCCCCATCTCTCCGCAAGCCTTCAGCGACGGCAGTGGTAGTTTTGTCCAACCGTGTCGCCTCCTCGCCGCTCACCGTTTTGCCTTTAGGGAGAGGGCTCCCTTGAGAGGAGGCAGGGCTGGAATCCGTCGTGATTGGGAGGTCCGACTCACTAGGCACGGATATCCTCCTTTTCAGCCAGGGGGGCCCGCTGGGAAGAATCGGTGTGGTCCATCCAGAACTCTGCCTTCAGGGCTAGGAGAAGCAGCCCCTTGACAAAAGCTTCAGCTTCCATGGGTGAGAGGTGCCGTAACACATCCCCGACAACGACCTTACGATAAGAAAGCACTCGAGAGGCCGCGGCTTCGGCCTCGGGAGTCAGACTCACCACCACCTGGCGGCGATCTGCCTGGGGACGGTGTTTCAAGATGCGACCTCGCCCTTCCAAGGCGGCGACACATTCGGTGGCCGCCGAGCAAGAGATGCCCAGGCCGTGGGCCAACTGACCCATGGTCAGAGGACCGCGCTGATAAAGGTGAATCAACACGCGAACGTGGCTTAAAGGAAGAGGGACGATGCCCTCTTGTCGTGGTGCCTTAGGCACGGAGCGGAGCAGCCATCGCCTGAGGGTTGGCAGCACTTCCAGCACCTGATCCATCTGCTGCCGAGATAACGTTTCGGTCTCCGAAGCAACCTGCATGGGTCTAATTGTAGTCGTCACCTGATGGCATGTCAATAAGCAGAGGCTTTTGATATAGCATATCGCCGAAGCCTTGGTTCACCTCTGGTAAGATAATTCTGCTACAATTAGGCAACTAATGAATCGCAGATAGGTCTAAGGTGTCTATCGTTGGAGATCAGGTGGCTGAGTGAGAACCGCTCCCCTTTTATGATAGGCTCTCAGTGAGTAACCCACGGGTTACAATTTGTGCCAGCGTAGCTCAGTGGTAGAGCAGCGGTTTCGTAAACCGCAGGCCGTGGGTTCGAATCCCTCCGCTGGCTCCAGAACTTAGGCACAAAATGAGGCCCCTGGGACTTTCCAGGGGCCTCAGAGTTCCTAAATGGTCACGGAATGGTCACGGAACTTCTGATAGGGCAGTTTCCCCACGCCTGGCGAGCTGTCTTTCCAGCCCTTCCGCGGCGGCGGCTTGAATGTTGGGCAATAAATGGGAGTATATGTTAAGAGTAGTGGACACCTTGCTATGGCCCAGGCGCTCACTGATGGCCTTGATATTGGTTCCGTCGGCCAGTAGCAAGGATGCATGACAATGGCGCAGGTCGTGGAAACGGATGTGGGGGAGCATGGCCTTCTTGATCACCTTTGCAAATTCCTTGCTTACACGGTCTGAGTCGATGGGAGCACCGAGAGCGTCTGTGAATACATAGCCTGCGTTGTTCCTGTATAGGTCGCTGTACTCTAGCTGCATTTCCAACTGCTTGCTACGTATGCGGTTAAGAATGGTCATAGCTTTCTGTCCAAGGGCGATGCTTCGTCTGCTGCTCTTGGTCTTGGGCGGTCCTTCTACCAAGCCCATCCCTGTTACCCTCTGAAGAGTGCCTGTGACCCGGAGGCCATTCCCTTCAAAGTCTACTCCCCCCCACCTTAGCCCGGTAATCTCGCTCCTTCTCATGCCTGTGAGCAGGGTTATTGTAAACAGGTCTTGGAATGGATGCCCTTCAATAACATCGAGGAATCTCTGGATAATGGGTAGAGACCAGATTTCAAGTTCTTGTTCCTCCGGCTTGGGAGGCGAGACAGCTTGGACGGGGTTTCTGGCTAGAATACCCCACGACATAGCGTGTTTCAAAGCCTCGCTCAAGACCCTGTGGGCGTGGAGTACCGTCCGCTTACTCAGGCCACTAGAAAGCATCTGGGCGTGGAAGTCCTGAATGTGCCGAGGAGTAAGGCTCTGGATGGGGACATGGCCGAGTAAAGGTACAATGTAAAGCTTGATATGGGTTCGATAGCCCATGACAGTACGAGGTTGGCAATGGGTGACGGCGTAGTTGTCGAGCCATGACTGCATGAACTGAGCTAAGGTTTCCTTGGACTTCTCGACATGCGTCCCAGCTTCTAATGATGCAAGGCGTTCTCTCAACACCTTCTCAGCTATATGTTTTGGGCCATGCACCGTCTCTGTGGCCTGCTTCCTCACGCTTGGGTCTGTAGTGGGCAGGTCGTATCTAATGCGCCAGACATTCTTACCACGTGGACTTACTGAGCCTTTCATTTTTACCTCCTTGTTGTCCTTGGTCTTCTCGAAAAATCGTATGGTCTATATATTCGATTGTGGCGTCGTGGTTCAGTGGGAACATACGTACGAAGCCATCACCGTCGGGGTCATTAGCCCAAAAATCTTCGAGGCCGCGTTCGTATATGCGCCTCCTGACTTCATCCTCGTCGAATCCTTGGAGCCGTAAGTGTTCTTTCATCACTAATAGCGAGAACAACCATTGTTCCATTGGGGTTCTCACTTGCGCTTTCTTTCGAATATAGCGTCTAGCGGCTTCGGTATAGGCTACCCACTCTGACGGGAGTACTGGAAAGTCGTCCTTGTCCATCACAATTTCAGGCAGGGACGTAAAGGCATCTAAGTCCAGGTCTTCACCTCCGATTACCCTGTCAATTAACTCCATGTCCAGGTCTAAGCTCTTGCTCTGGAGAGCGGGGATTAAGTGTTGCTGAATGGCCTCTAAGTATTCGGACTTGGCTTCATTGCTGGCCCAGGGGCGAAAAGCGAGGTATGCGAATAGGTCGTCGAAGTCGGGATCGTGTCCTAACACCTCACTTTTGATTTCCCTGATTGCAAAGTTGTCTCCCCATATCGCAATGTCAAGGTAACCTGGCAGCTTCTCATCTTTCTTGTCAGTAGCAGAGACGGACTTGTAAACCCTCCACCACCATCGGACTTGCCTAACAGTTGGATGAGGGGACGCTCGACGTTCGGCTTCGTAGAGAGGAGCCATCGCTGTGATATATGCCTTCCAGGTTAGGAGCATCCTGCCGCTTGCTTCCCAGGATATTCCGTATTCCTCCATTCGATGCCAAGCGAAGGGCTGGTCTAGGTCTGTGGATAGCTTCTTGAATTCTGCGATCCACTTTTTGACTGTATCTATGCTTACTGGCTTGCGCGTCCCTTTGCCTGTGAATTCTTCTTGAAGAGCCTCATGTATGGCTGTGGGGCCAAACTTAAGAGTGGCCCACAACTTATATGCGCGCACCTTCTGTCTATCCGTAGATTTGGGCTTTGCCATTTTTACACTAATGCGCTGGAATGATTTACACTTAGAGCGTTCAACGTGCCACTATTATATCACAGAATTTTACACCCGTCTATAAAAGGATTACGATGAATACAGAATTTCCAGGAGGACATGTATGAACACTCAGTTATCCAAGCCTACACAGGAAGGGGCTAGTATTCGGGAGCTAGCCAGACGGTTCGGGGTGAGCGCGCCGGTGCTCTACGAGCTTGCCAGACAGGACAGGCTACCTGGCTGCCGACGGATTGGCGAGAAGCGGTTCGTCGTCCATGTCCCTTCGTTTCAGCAGTGGTTGGAGAGCGGTGGAAGGGCTGAGTAAGCGATGGAACCCCTGAAGTTTTCGAAGGCCATTCCCAGCCTCACCATAGGACGCTGCCAGCTGGTCCTGAAGGCGCACCTGGACGCCTACCTACAAGAGCGCCTGACTGAGGCCGAGGCGGGACGGTAAATGGCAACAGGCGTAAAGCTCTCCGTCAGCATCAATCGGCTATACCCAGGGCAGAAGCTCGTGCCTGGCGACAAGCGATGGGATAGGTTCAATGGTGACTTCAACACCGAGGAGCATACCCCGGAGAGCCTATTCGAGGAAGTGGCAAAGAATGGCAATGCGTTCTGTTGCGCCCTGAAGGGATACCGAAAGACTGAGAACTTCGTCAGTGCTCAAACTCTGGGCCTGGACTTTGATAAAGGTGCAGTTAGCCTTGAAGCGTTGCTAGGCGATTCGTTCATAGTGACGTACGCCAGCTTCATTTACAGCACCCTCAGTCACACACCTGAACACCCACGATGGCGCGTTGTTTTCGTCCTCACCGAAGCAATTGCTAACGCTGAGACGTATCGCAAGGCGCAGACGGCCTTCCTAGCCAAGTACGGCACAACCGACCAGTCCATCAAAGACCCTGCTAGGCTGCTCTTTGGCTCCAATCCTACAAACGGCGTGTGGCACTACCTGGGGAACCTGCTGCCTATGGCCGAAGTCTTGGAGCTTGTCAGTGAGTATGAGGACAAACGCCGAGTGCTGGAACGCGAGATAGGCCGGCGGCAACTGCCTGCGATTGACTCGTCCAGGATCAGGGGCAGCACACCTGACGAAAGGTATGTGGGTAGGGCGATTGAAGAAGAATCGAACTGGCTGGCCTCCAGAGTGAAAGGCACAGGCGACCGACATAGCGGGCTTATCGTCGTGGCTGCGAGACTGGAGAGCCTGCGCCTCAGCGAGTGGCTAACGCCAGAGTCCAGGGCGACGATTAACCCGTACGAGGTTGCATTAGAAGCAGCTATTTCGAATGGCTACGTCGCCGAATACGGTGAAGAGGATGCCTGTCGAGCGATAGCCTGGGGGATTGGAGTCGCAGAACCACGTCCCATACCTTCTGACTGGGGACGGCAGCACGGGGATGGAGGCAGGGAAGGTCAAGTTGGACCGAGCGTCGGCGTGGGATCGGACAGCATGCCCCAATCGCTCCTCTTCAGAACAGCCAGGGAAGTGTCCGTTCTCACCCCGGAGCGCCCCAATTGGATTGTGGATAAGCTCATAGCGGAGGGGGCTATTACGGAGTTGGATGCGAAGGTGAAAGTGGGCAAGACCACTTTCATTCTCGCAATGGTTGCTGCGCTGCTTCAGGGCGAGGAGTTCCTTGAATTTTCGACACAGTCAACACCAATAGTTTATCTCACGGAGGAGAGGCCGCCGAGTTTCAGGGCGGTTTTGGACCGCGTGGGCCTAACAGATGAGGAGAAGCTACATATTGTGTTCAAATCGGAGGTGCGAAATTTGGAATGGCCTATAGTGGTAAGTTTGGCTGTCCGACGTGCGAAGGAAGTTGGTGCGGGGCTTCTAGTAGTGGATACGCTAGCGCGCTGGGCGGGGCTGAAGGACGATTCTGAAAACAACTCGGGTGCTGCTATGGAGGCAATGGCTCCCTTGGAGGAAGCGGCGGCACAGGGGCTGGCGGTGCTAATTTCTCGCCACGATAGGAAAAGTGGCGGGGAGATAGGCGACAGTGGTCGCGGTTCGTCGGCATTTAGTGGAATCAGCGACATAATAATAACGCTCCGGCGGGCGGACACAAAGGGGCATCCCTCTAGGAGACAGATAACAGGCGTAGGGCGATTCGATGGCATCCCTGAAAGCCTGGTGGTGGAGTGGAAGGACGGGAAGTACTTAGCCTTGGGTGATAGGATCGACGTAGAACGCATCGAGGCGCGGGAGAAGCTGCTGGCCGGTTTGCCAGGTTCAGACGATGCACCGGGGCCAATACTTGACAAACTAGTCGAAAGCACAGGCTGCAAACGTGCCACACTGGGGCGGGCGCTGAAGGAGTTGGAGGAGGAGGGTCTTATCAAGAGACACCCTGACGCTGGAAAGACAAAGCGAGGTTTCGGATACACGCTGGCGGAAAAGCGAGAGTCCACCTATAGGGAGGACCCTGGAATGTTCCCTTTTGATCACGTCCCTCACGAGGACGTGCCAAAGGCAGAGTCCAGGGTACGTACCCCTGGACATAAGCCTTTAGAAAGCAGTGTGTCCAGCCCTCAATCCTTTACTGGATACACCATTTACCCCAATGGCGAGGAGAAGGAATGGACGGGGTAGCGCTGCTAGAGAAGGCCAGAACCGCTGGATTAAAGGTCTGGAGCCAAGGCGACAAATTGGTGATAAGGGGGCCGAAGGCAGCAGAGCCTCTGGCACTTAGGTTGATTGAGCGCAAACCTGAGATTATGGCGGCCCTGAGAAAGCCCCGGCTTAAAGAAGGCCCCCATCTGTGGCACGCCAAAGAGGTTGAAAGTTTGGTCCTGAAGGAGGGCTATTGCATCTTCTGGTCTGATTTGTTTCAAGAGCCAGTAGCGTTCATCTTAGATAAATCCTTCCGAAGCAAAGTGCCCGCCAACATTGTCTGCTATGATACGCAGGAAATCTCACTGTTGTTCCCAGGCGACGGGGGCGAGGTCAATGACCGCGGGCTTCGCCTGCTGCATCAGGCAAAGAAACATGGCGGCGGTCGAGTAACTGACGTCACGCGTCAAGAGGAGTAGTATTGGAGGTCATGTTCCTTGAGGGCGTTGACCATCCCACAGGAGGAGGTTTAACGAGTGAAGCGTGAAAATCGCCTGGGGGCCTGCCCCGCATGTGGGAGACGACGTCCAGGACGGCCCAGGGCCGAAGTGCCTGTCCAAAACGTTTCGGACAGCCTAGCAAAAGGCATGACAGTGGCAGTGGTGGCGAGGAGATATGGAATATCGCGGGCCAGCGTGTACAGAGTACGGAATGCTTCTGTCATTCAGTTAACCTCTTAGCAGGCCAGAGTGCAAAGGAAACTAATACCGGACTTGATTTCGCACCGCTCCCTGTTCTATCCTGTTCCTATGGCTGCTATCCAAAAAAAGTGGAAACCTCTTAACCCAAGCCAGCTAGAGTTCGCTCGCCTCTATTGCATCTCCGGTAACGCTTCCCAAGCTCATCGCCAAGCCTGGCCCCGCTCCAGATACTGGAAGGAAACCTCTCTCAATACTCGTGCCACTCGCTGCTTAGATAATGCTTTGATACAAGCGGAGATACAACGCCTCCAAGACTTAGCTACCGGTTCGACTATCGCTACCATCATAGAACGCAAGGCGCGACTTACAAAGATTCTCCGCAACACCGAAGAGGGGCCGTACCCCGTCTCGGCTGGGCTTAGCGCGTCTGACCAGTTGAACCGCATGGAACGAAAATATGGCGAACAGCCCCCAGCGGGAACCACCAACATAACGGAAATTGTTATCAATGTGGTGAAGAGAGAGGACGAGGGACAGAGTAGGGCACGGTAGTGACCAAGTGTGTTCATGGCTCTGGCCTATGTTATGGTAGTTCGCTGGCGGTACTCACAACCTTGCAGTCAATGCCAAGCGCATCCTTGAAGTGATGTTCACCTCAGATGACCTTGCGCTCCTCATTCGGCCGAAGCCCTTGTGGGGCCAGCCTTGCCAGATGTTAAGGACAGCGAGCTGAGGTAGCGCTAGCAGAGAGAATGTACTTGATTCTTTCTTGGTAACTTATGGAAATTATCGAACATCAACGTCAACTGTGTCCCGAACAGAGCCTACATCCACTTCCCCTTCAACCTTAACGGGGAGCAGGCGGCGTTTCGGATCCAGTTGGCCCTTCTTAAGCATATCAAGCATAAGTTGGTGTTGGGCTAGATTAGGCCCGTGAATCCACAGGCCCTCAGTGCGTATCTTTCTCAACTCAAGCAAGTTGGCCAGAAGCAGAGCCACTATTGCGACTGTAGCCAGCCCCAGCAGGGTCCGAAAGATAATGTTCATGAATAACCCCCTTTACTATCGTCTAGTATAAGCCAGCGTCTGCCAGTATCGAGTTTCTATCGTCAAGCCCCGCAAGCTGCCAGGCTCCATACTCAGGAGCACCACATCCGAGAAGCAAGAGGACTATTAGTAAGGGCACAACTTATGTGACTCATTCCTACCACCATAGCCTTCAAGGATTCGTGTTACCAGGTACACTTACCCCTTCCGCCACTTCTCCCCTCCCTGGTGCTTCTTTTCAGTTGAACTGGTGTTTAGTGAGGCTATCCATTGCATGCACACCCAGGCCCTACGTGACAAGTATAACTACGTGAGATGCAGGTGTCGCCACATGCTTTTCCTTTGACACAAATCTTGCAACAGGACCTGGAGATTGTCGTGGGTGTGGGCAGACGAGTAGCTGTAGGTGTAGGCGATAGCCTGGGTATAGCGGTAGGTGTCAGTGTGGAGATTGGCGCTGACCTCGGTGTAGGAGTTAGTGTTGGAAGAGGGGTAACGGTGGGTGTGGGCAGAGGTGGCCTTGGCGTGTTGGTAGGCGTTGGTTTTGGTGGTACAGGCGTACTGGTCGCAGTCGGGGTAAGAGGCACCCCCATTAGGGTTTGTGTGGGCGTCGGCAGAGGCGTGGGCGTCAAGAGCGTGCGTAGGCGTACCCTCCCCACCGTAGGAGTAGCAGCGGCCGGTGGCAGAGGCGTGGCGGTGGAATATGAGGTATAGGTCGGCTGCATTGTGGTTTGAGTTAGCAAGCCGCACCCAGTCAATAGGAGCGCTAGACCCAGCGCAAGTGCCAATTTCATGTCGCACTCCCCTCTACAACACTAAGGCTGACATGTCTGCCATAGACCACGTTTTGTCTCTCTAGCAGCACGCTCTAATTGCAGCAACGTTTGATAGAGGCTCGGATTATCTCCATAAGAGCGGGCGTAGGCATACCCTCCCCACACAAGGTCGCCATTGACGAAAGTGCCATCAACAAACACATATCGGAGTAGGCGGCCATAAGCGTCACGGTCGGGTCCGTCACGTAGTAGGCTTACCACCTTCCCCTCTACCAATGCCTTGTTGCGCTCGGAAGCCTCTGAGCCATAACACTGCACGGGCTTCTCAGGATGGACAGTTTCAGGCGTGTCTATTCCCAGGTAGCGCACACGCTCCCCATTCTCTAGCTCTACTGTGTCCCCGTCTATGACTCTCGCCACTGTCGCTACCTCAAAAGGCGTGAACGTAGCAGTCGACGTAGGCTTGGCCTGCCCTTGGCACCCAACTATCACCAGAGCACAAGGCAAGAATGTGACGAACCTAACGAGCGAGAACAAGTTGGCTCCCGGTCTTGGCGATTATCTCCGGCTTGCCCTGGTAGCTCTCAATGAGGCCCGTGGCGCATACTTGCTTCCCCTTGTAGTAGCTTTCAGGATTGCTAGGGAAGTTTCCCCTGTCGCTCTCCCATATCAAGACTACGAATGTGTGATTGGGATAAGGTCGGTCGAAGTTCAAGAAAGTCGGTCTGCCTTTGCTACCTGTGGCGTATCGAGTGTCCACTACGGGGCCACAAACCGTCGCTCGCTCCCCCATGTGGGCTGCTGCCTGAGTTGATGGTATGGCTGTTGAGGCCGCAGGTTCCGAGGGAACGGTTCGGGTCGGAGTAGAAGTCGGCATCTGGCCACACGCTGCCAAGACCAAGATGGAAACGGCGGCGAGGAATGGGAGAACGAGGAACGCTGTTGTTCGCATAGCAAGCCTCGTTTTTGCTTGTCCCTTTTCCGGCCAGACAAACTCTGTGCGGGGATGGACATCTTGAATGTCAGCCATAGCGTCCTCTGTTCCCTGTCGCTGTAGTAATAAAGCTAAAGAATTATATCAATATCTATCTATTATCGTCTAGTCTCGTCTGTATGTGTCTAGTTCCAGCAGCCCAGCTAATCTGAAAGCAAAAAGGGGCTAGGTACATCAACATGGGGACTGAGAAAGATGCGGGGCAGAACACTGAGCGGGTCGTTCTTACTTTTCAGGAGGCCCAGGAGTTCCTGCGGGTAAGCCACCAGACCCTATACAACCTGATGCGTCAGGGACTGCCTTCACATAAGATTGGCAAGAAGCGCATGTTCTTGAGAGAGGAGTTAATCCAGTGGATCAAGGAGCGGTAGCACTGGGGGCGCACGGTGCTGGCTCCTCGATGACCAGGGAGACATAACGATGTTATGTCTAGGCGGGCGAGGGAACCCCGACAGCATCCCGCAGAGGCATGGCTGGAGGGGTATTTTGCCCTATGGCCATAGGGCGAAGTACCGAAGCCCGCCGACCTGGACCCCTGCCAGCACGGTGCGTGGGAATGGCCTGGTTGGTGATCTCAGGGGGTTGGAAGCCCCCACTGTGGCCTGGGGTGGTGTTGGGAGTTGGCCTGTGGCCTCTGTGGGGCTTAGAGATGGCGTTAGGCGTGGGATCATTGGCGGGGCGAAATTCGGCGCTTCATAAATGGCCGAGAAGGGGCCTCTGGGGGTGTGGTGTGACCTGTAACACCCCCTATTCAGGCGTGGGGCTGGCTGGTATGTCATGCTTAGGCTTCCTTCTTGGCTTAGCGGGGTGCGCTCCTGAGTATGGCCAAGCTGTCCCGTTAGAGGAGTCGCTTTGTGATAGTATACTAAGCTGAGTTGTAGCTAATTCTGGCTTGCGGAATGGTCACGAAAATGGTCACGGACTATCTTATACCAGACTTGCATAACAATGCATAACTGGTCATTCTAGGCGTGGTAGTATAACATACTTATATATGAAAACACGTAGTTTATGGGTAACTTCAAATTCGTAAACCGCAGGCCGTGGGTTCGAATCCCCCCGCTGGCTCCACTTTCAAAGCTAAGAGATGCGCCAAAGTAGGACTGAGCGAGAACTCGACTATTACATGTGAGGCATACGAGCACATGACCGACACCAAGAGCACACCCAGGGGAGCGGGTCGGACGGTTCGGCATGGCGTTATCCCCCTAACAGACCAGGACCTTTATCTATTCAATGAGGGCAGCCATTTCCGGCTGTACGAGAAGCTCGGGGCACATGCTTATACTTGGCACGGTGAGGAAGGTACTTACTTTGCAGTATGGGCTCCCAACGCAGAGGCAGTCTACGTGATGGGCGATTTCAACGCCTGGGACAGCAGGTCCCATCCGCTGCGGGCCCGGGGCCAGTCTGGCATCTGGGAAGGTTTCGTGACTGGCGTGGGGAACGGGATCATATACAAGTACCATCTGGTATCCCGACACGGCGGCTACCATGTGGACAAGGCCGACCCCTTCGGTTTTTACCACGAGACGCCACCCAAAACGGCCTCCAGGGTGTGGGATCTCGATTATGATTGGGGTGACCAGGAATGGATGCAAGAGCGCAGCCGCCACAATGCCTTGGACGCCCCTATATCTACGTACGAGGTACATCTGGGATCGTGGATGCGTGCGCCCGAGGAGGGCGACCGTTCCCTGACCTACCGTGAGTTGGCCCCGAGGCTAGCAGAGCACGTGAAGCGGATGGGCTTCACCCACGTGGAGTTCCTTCCAGTCATGGAGCACCCGTTCTACGGGTCATGGGGCTACCAGACCACGGGCTATTTCGCCCCAACCAGCCGCTACGGCAGTCCGCAGGACCTCATGTATCTCATCGACTACTTGCACCAGCAAGGAATCGGCGTCCTCTTGGACTGGGTCCCATCTCACTTTCCTAACGATGAGCACGGCCTTGGTTACTTTGATGGAACCCACCTTTACGAGCACGCGGACCCTCGGAAAGGGATCCATCCCGACTGGAACAGTTTAATCTTCAACTACGGGCGCCACGAGGTGCGTAGCTTTCTCATCAGCAGCGCCCTGTTCTGGCTGGACAAGTATCACGCAGATGGGCTACGTGTGGACGCGGTGGCCTCAATGCTCTATCTGGACTACTCCCGCCAACAAGGTGCCTGGATTCCCAACGAGCACGGAGGTCGTGAGAACTTGGATGCCATCTCTTTTCTGCGCAGCTTTAATGAGGAGGTTCTTAGAAGCTACCCAGATGTCCTGACGATAGCCGAAGAGTCAACAGCCTGGCCTATGGTTTCTCGCCCAAGCTATGTAGGCGGTCTGGGGTTCGTCTTGAAATGGGACTTGGGATGGATGCACGACACCCTTCACTATATGGGACGCGATCCTATATACCGGACCTACCATCACAATCAGCTCACCTTCCGCATGATCTACGCATTCCACGAGAACTTCGTCCTTCCTCTTTCTCATGATGAGGTGGTGCACGGCAAGAGATCGCTCCTAGGGAACATGCCCGGAGACAACTGGCAGAAATTCGCCAACCTGCGGCTTTTGTACGGGTACATGTATGGGCAGCCAGCCAAGAAGCTTCTGTTTATGGGAGGGGAGTTCGGCCAATGGCAGGAGTGGAGCCACGATGCGAGCCTGGACTGGCACCTGGTACAGTACCAGCCGCATGCTGGACTCACGAGATGGCTGGAGGACCTTAACCGCCTCTACCGGAGCGAGCCCGCGCTCCATGAGTTGGACTTCGATCCCAGAGGCTTCGAGTGGGTGGATGCCAACGACTCCCAGAACAGCGTTCTCACCTTCCTGCGGCGGGGCCTCTCAACTCATGACGTGATCCTTGTCGTCTGCAACTTCACGCCTGTGCAGCGACCGAACTACCGGGTGGGGGTACCCAGCAGCGGCTTTTGGCGAGAGGTTCTCAACGGCGACGCCACTGAGTATTTCGGCAGTGGCCAGGGAAGCCTCGGTGAAGTTGAAGCCGTCCCAGCACCATGGCATGGGCAACCCTTCTCTTTAACAATTACCTTGCCGCCCCTGGCAGTGGTGTTTTTCAAGAGCACAAGCGGGAACGAATAAGCCGCGATGTATGTTTGGCCTGGAGCAGCCATGTCTGCTCACTGCTAGTCTGAAGAGGCCGGGTTGCAGCAAGGTCCGGCTACCTCCGCCAGTCCTTACCGTGATGCTCCGACAGCACACAAACACACCAACACTAATGCATTTGCACCTATTAAGGATTGACGCTTAGCAGACTCCACGATATGATTGGCCGTATGAGGAGGGCAAGCAGATGGCCAAGCCAGTAATCGTTGCTGTTGATGATGACCGCACGGTG
Source organism: Chloroflexota bacterium (assembly GCA_016210665.1). Taxonomy (GTDB): domain Bacteria; phylum Chloroflexota; class Dehalococcoidia; order Lucifugimonadales; family JACQTT01; genus JACQTT01. The sequence goes on from JACQTT010000078.1 coordinate 15,083, forward strand.
CTGAATGCTGTCGAGCGAGATCTACGGCAAAAATACGGCCGCGAATACCGCATAGTGAAAGCAGACTCCGGCGCAGCGACGCTAGAGGTCCTAAGACAGCTCCAGCAACGCAACGAGACCGTGGCGCTGCTCGTTGTTGACCAGCGTATGCCCCAGATGACTGGCGTGCAGCTTCTCGAAGAGGCCAGAGCCGTCTACCCCGAGGCGAAGAAGGTATTGCTGACCGCCTACGCAGACACTGAGGCAGCCATCAACTCCATTAACCGGGTGGGTCTGGACTACTATTTGATGAAGCCCTGGGACCCACCAGAAGAGCACCTTTATCCGGTGCTCGATGACTTGCTGGAGGAATGGAAAGCCAACATTCGAATGCCCTTTGAGGGCATACGTGTAGCCGGAGCCCTCTGGTCGCCTCAATCCCACGTGGTCAAGGACTTTTTGGCACGGCACCTGATCCCTTATCAGTGGCTCGATGTGGATAAGGATGCGAAAGCCTCTGCCATGGTGGATGGCCGCAGCCAAGGTTCAATCGGCTTGCCCACTATCTATTTTCCTGACGGCACAGTCATGGTCGAACCCTCCCTTCGAGAGCTGGCCGATAAGGTTGGCATGCAGACACAGGCTTCGTCGCCCTTCTATGACCTTATTATCGTTGGGGCCGGTCCAGCAGGTCTGGCCGCAGCAGTATATGGAGCCTCTGAAGGCTCACGAGTTCTTGTAATAGAACGTCATGCCCCCGGCGGCCAGGCCGGCAACAGTCCGAAGATCGAAAACTATCTGGGCTTCCCCCAGGGACTATCGGGAATGGACCTGGCACGGCGCGCCATTTCCCAGGCCAGGAAGTTCGGAGCAGAGATCCTTTCAGCCCAAGAGGCCATGCGGGTGCGATGCCAAGACCAGTATCGCGTAGTCACTCTATCTGACGGCTCGGAGGTCTCATCCCATGCTATGCTGCTCTCCACTGGAGCGGCCTTCAGGCGGCTGGAAGCGCCGGGAGTGGCAAAGCTGACGGGAGCAGGCGTTTATTATGGTGCAGCCTATACAGAAGCGCTGTATTACAAAGACCAGCCTGTCTTCGTCGTCGGAGGCGCCAATTCGGCCGGACAGGGAGCCATGTTCTTAAGCCGCTTTGCCAGCAAGGTAACCATGCTGATTCGTGGGCCAGAACAGCACTCCTCCCGGTATCTGGTGGACTCTCTGTCCCACAACGAAAAGATAGTGAGACTCCTCAACACGGAAACTGTGGAGGTTCATGGCCAGCCAGGCAAATTGCAAGAGGTTGTCGTCCGAAACAGCCTGGCAGGACGCGTGGAGACTCTTCCCGGCGCAGCTATGTTCATCTTCATCGGGGCACAACCTCAAAGTAATCTGGTAAGAGACCTAGTGTTGTGCGATGAAAAAGGGTATATCCTAACCGGCCCAGACCTCCTTCGAGATGGCAAACGCCCCAAAGGCTGGCCCCTAGACCGCGACCCGCTGATGCTGGAAACCAGCGTTCCTGGCATATTCGCGGCGGGCGATGTGCGCCTAGGCACCAATCACCGGGTAGCCTCGGCGACGGGCGAAGGTGGCATTGCCATCGCCGCCATACAGGAGTACTTGAAAACCCTATGAAGGCAGAATCCCTGCGTCGTTCGCTATTTTTCGACGGCCTGCCAGAGGAGGACCTAAACTGGCTGCTGAGCAAGACGGAGGAGGTCTCAGTCCAGGCAGGCACACTGTTGATGGAGGAAGGCACCCCTGGCGACGCCCTTTATCTTGTTCTGGACGGAGAGTTCGAAATAACCAAGCGCTCAGGCGGGCAGGAAGTGGTACTAGCAGCAAGAGGGCCAAGCGAGCTGCTCGGCGAGTTGGCTTTGCTTGAGCAGGCACCTAGGTCTGCATCGGTGCGTGCCTTGAAGGACGGACGCTTATTGAAGATCGGCGGGGCCGATTTTCAGAAGCTGCTCTCCTCCAGTCCCTCGGCAGCGCTGGCAATATTGCATACCGTAACCTCTCGTCTCAGAAACACCGAGTCAATGTTGAGGCAGCATGAAAAGATGGCCGCTCTAGGTACCTTGGCTGCGGGAGTAGCCCACGAATTGAACAACCCGGCGGCTGCGGTACGACGCAGTAGCGCGCAACTGAGGGAGATTCTAGGCAGATACCAACGCCTGGATACTGAACTCTCTTCTCTAGCGGTATCCTTAAGCCAACGAGAGGTGCTGAGCAGTGTATCAGAGGCGCTCATGAAAGGCGAATCTCCAGAGTGGAGACTTGACCCTCTTACACGCAGTGACCAAGAGGGAAATCTACAATCGTGGCTTGAGGAGATGGGGGTTGACCAGGCATGGGAACTGGCGCCGCCGCTGGTGTCCTTTGGATTGAGCGCAGAAAAGCTGGGTAACTTATCCAGGGATTTCTCACCAGAACAGTTTCACTCGATGGTGCAATGGATAGGAGCTAGATGCTCTGCTTATGCTCTTCTGAAAGAGATAGGCGAAGGCGCTGAGCGGATCTCCGAGATCGTCAAAGCTGTAAAGAGCTACTCATATCTCGACCAGGCACCGATACAAGAGATAGACGTGCATGACGGTTTGGAAAATACCCTTGTTCTGCTGCGACACAAGATTAAGCATGGGGTCCACGTCATCCGGCAATACGCTCCAGATTTACCCCACATAGAGGCTTATGCCAGCGAGTTGAATCAGGTCTGGACCAATATCATAGATAATGCCCTGGACGCCATGGAAGAGCAGGGCGAACTCATTCTTAGAACCTTTGGCCAGAAGGGTCAAATAACGGTGGAAATCTGCGATACCGGCCCAGGCATTCCTATTGAAATTCAGCCACGAATCTTCGATCCCTTTTTTACCACCAAACCGCCAGGTGTTGGCACAGGCTTGGGTCTTCATATCAGCTACAACATAGTGGTGCACAAACATCACGGAGAGATCAAGGTCGCTTCCAGACCAGGCGGGACCTGCTTCCAGGTGACGCTGCCAGAACAGATGATGAGGGATCAGCACCCATGAATGACGGACAGATCAAGGCTATATTACAAACGAGCCGCACCATCGCCTCCGTTGGACTGTCGCCTAATCCCGAGAGGCCCAGCTTAGGCGTCGCCTACTATCTCAAATCCCAGGGCTATCGCATAATCCCTGTCAATCCCAACGCGGACAGAGTTCTTGATGAGAAGTCATATGCGGATCTACCCTCAGTGCCTGAAAAGGTGGATGTGGTTCAGATATTCCGACGTCCCGAGGATGTGCCACCCATAGTGGAGCAGGCGATCCAAATAGGTGCTAAAGTGGTTTGGATGCAGGAGGGGATTTCCAATGAGGAGGCGGCGAATAGGGCAGAGGCCGCCGGCCTGCAGGTTGTAATGAATCGGTGTATGATGCAGGAGCATCGCCGCCTCTTCGGCAGATGAGTCTTCCTAGAGAGGGGGATTAAACATGAAATGCCTTCAGTGTGCACACGAGAATTCGGGCGACGCGAGATTCTGTGAGGAGTGTGGCCGGCCGCTAGAGCAGACCTGCCCCAACTGTAGCCAAGGGGTTTCCATCAAAGCCAAGTTCTGTAGGAACTGTGGCTACGACCTGGGCAAGGTAAGCGAACCGGTGGCAGCTACTCGACTAATCAGTCTCCAACAGGCTGCACCTGCCGCTATACATGAGAAGATCCTCTCTTCCCGAGCTCATATCGAAGGCGAGCGAAAACAGGTTACCGTTCTCTTTACCGATATCGTTGGTTCGACGGGCCTGGCTGAGAGACTAGACCCAGAAGAATGGGGTGAGATCGTCTCAGGCGCACACCAACGCGTAAGCGAGGCCGTCTATCGCTACGAAGGAACCATTGCCCAGCTTTTAGGGGACGGTGTGCTCGCCTTCTTCGGAGCGCCACTGACTCATGAGGATGACGCGGAGCGGGCAGTCCGAGCGGCATTGGATATTAGTAGGGCGATTGTTGACTATTCGCGAGAACTTGCTGCCAAGAAAGGAATTCAGAATTTTCAGATGCGGATGGGGCTCAACACGGGACTGGTAGTGGTAGGGAGCATTGGCAGCAATTTGCACATGGAATACCTTGCTATCGGCGACGCAGTGAACCTGGCGGCCCGGATGGAGCAGACCGCTGGGCCAGACACCGTTCAAATGGCTGAAAACACCTACAAGCTGGTGGCGCCTCTCTTTGACTGCGAAGGCCCCTTTGCCCTAGAGCTCAAAGGCAAGAGCGAGCAGGTACAAGCGTACAGAGTTCTGCGCCCCAAGGATGAACGTGGTTCACTGCGTGGCATAGAGGGACTCGGTGCCCCCCTTATCGGGCGCGAAAAAGAAATGGGCCTGCTGCGCGAAGCCATCAATGGCCTGCTGCAGGGACGTGGCCAGCTCGTGTCCGTCATGGGAGAGGCTGGCCTAGGAAAATCCCGGCTCATGACGGAACTGCGCAAGGCGCTGGTCTTCGATGGCCTGTTGCCGGGGCCCACTGATGAAGCAGACATAGCCAGCGTTGGGAACAGCCAATTTCTATGGTTTGAAGGGCGCTCTTTCTCTTACGAGTCTTCCACGGGGTATGCTCCCTTCAATAGGTTGCTCACTAGCCTCTTTGGGCTGCGCCAAGGGGAGACCGACGCAGAAAAGTATGAGAAGGTGAGGGATCAGGTGGCCCAAGTTCTACCTGAGCAGCTCTTAGACGTGGCGCCCTACATCGCCGCGATGCTGGGGGTTCAACTTACAGGCGAGGCATGGGAACGGGTCCGCTACCTTCAACCCCCGCAGGTACGAGAGCGGGTCTTCAGAGCAGTACAGCTTTATTTGGAGCGTGTAGCAACGAATAAACCCCTAGTTTTGGTGTTCGAAGACCTCCACTGGGCTGACCCTATTTCCCTGGATCTAGTCCAGCAATTGATGCCCCTGACTGATCGAGTTCCCTTACTGCTAATTGGGGTCTTTCGCCCGGCGCGTCAAGAGCCTTCCTGGCGTGTCCATGAGGTCGCCAACAGGGATTACCCCCATCGCTATATTCCCTTGCTCCTAGAACCCCTGACGGAGAGCGACACTCGTACATTGGTCGCGAACCTCCTCTACATCGAAGACCTTCCTGAGCGTGTGCACAACCTGATTCTGACCAAGGCTGAAGGGAACCCCTTCTTCGTCGAGGAGGTCATTCGTTCCCTCCTTGATGCTCATTTGATTGTGCGGGATGACTCTCACTGGCGTGCTACGAAGGAAATTGAAAACATCGCCGTGCCCAACACCCTTGCCGGCGTCATCCTGTCCCGCTTGGACAGACTGGATGAGACGTCGAAACAGGTGCTCCAAGCTGCCTCAGTAATCGGCCGGGAGTTTTCATTAGAGGCACTAACAGCGATCTCTGAGAGAGGGGAGTCCTTGGAAAAGGCATTAGCGGATCTGGAGCGACGGGAGCTAGTCAGAGAGAGGGGCCGTCGCCCCCAGCGTGTTTACATTTTTAAGCACGTCTTAACCCAGGAGACGGCGTATGGCTCTCTGTTGCTTAGCACATGCCGGGAACTCCACCGCCGCACGGCAGAGTTCCTAGAGCAGACAATTCCAGACGGCGCCAGCGAGATCGCGCGGCACTTTCTGGCGGCAAGGGAGGAGGTCCGAGCCTTGCCCTATCTAGTGCAGGCTGGTGAGCGGGCCTCCTTCGCCCATTCACTCAAGGAGGCCATCACCTTTTTCAGAAAAGCCGTGGACATTCTGGAATCGGTGCGGGATGCGTCCCTGGCCCGGCGGGCCTTTGAAGGTCTCGGAGGGGGCCTCGCCCTTTCCTTCGACGTTCCCGGAGCTGTGGACACCTTTCACCGGATGATCCACGTGGCGGAAACCTACGAGAATCTTCCCATGAAGGTCTCGGCTCTCAACAAGCTGGCCCGCGTCACGGCCTTGATGCAGGGCCGGTTCCCAGAGGCCGAAGTGCATCTAGGTGAAGCGGAGCGTCTGGCGCTGCTATGTGAGGACCTGCCGGGGCTGACAGAGCTACACATGAGCTACTGCTCCATTAGGAGCATCTCCGGAGATATAGATGGCGCTCTAGCACACCAGCGCACCGCCATCCAAATCGGGAAAGAAAAGATCGCCACGGAGCTCAAGCTCTTTGGCATGAGCCACTGCGCCAACAGCCTCACCTTTATGACCCATTTTGACGAGGCGTTACAGCAGGCCGATGATGCCATAACTGCAGCGGAAAAAGAGGGGAATCGTCTCCACAAGACCTGGGCTATGGTTATGCCTGTTACCTGGTACCATCTGCGTCTGGGAGACCTGGAGACAGCGCGGCGGGAGGGCCAAAGGGGCATAGATTCGGCAACGCAAATAGGCGCCGAGGATGCCGAAAGCGCGGGAGATTTCCTGCTGGGCCACATTGCCCGACTCCAGGGCCGCTATGAAGAGGCCATTGCCTGGCAGAGGCGCGCTACAAATGCTGCCCGGGCTTCAGGATTCCTTTTTGTTGAAGCGGGAGCCCTCTGTGCTTTGGGCTCTTTATACTGGGAGATCAGCGACAAGAACCGTGAGCAGGCGGAGGAGTTCTACTCCCAATCTCTCAAGATGATGGAGAGCCCATTTGGCTTGGTTTTGGCGGCGCAAAGCTGGACAGACATGGGCTATTATGCCCTGGCCCGAGGCCAGGTAGATAAAGCCTGGGAGGTGTTCCAAAAGGCCTTGACCGAACGTTCTACCTTCAGATACCTGCTGCGGCCCGCGGCTTTGGTGGGGTCGGCCATGGCATCAGTGGCTCAGGGAGATTTGGAGGAAGCTGCTCGCTTGTCAAAGGAGGCGTGGGCTTTTGCCGAAGAGCGGACTATGCGTCTCTACTACCCCATCATAGCCCGAGGCAATGCCCACATCGCCGCAGCTAAGGGTGACACCGAAATGGCGTTGGAGAGCTATGACCAGGCAGAAAGCTTGGCACTAGATATGGGCATGCGTCCCTTGGTCTGGCAGGTCAGGTCTGATACTGCCCGTCTGCTATCCAGGAGTGGGCGCAATGACGAAGCGGAGGTGCTAAGGCGCAAAGCGCAGGAGATGAGTGACGAGATTGCCGCTCTGTTCAAGGACACATCTCTCCGCGCAGAGTTTGTTCACAGCGCGATGAATATGAGAGCCTAGCCTTTCATCCAAGAATACAGACAATCGCGCGTAGCCTACTCCACGAGCATATCTTCTTGCCCGGGCTTCAGTTCTATTCCCAACCTATCGGCCTCGGCCGACAATTCCATGGCTAGCTCTTCATGGTATTGCAATCCTAAATGGACCGGCACAATTCTTGGTAGCTTCACTCCTATGTCGAGGGCATGGCGAAGCTGCTGAGCCAACAAAGCGGGGGTCAGATGCCCTACGAGCTCCGCGAGGCTCTTAAGACGATTGGGAAAGTTCACATCAACAAACAGCACTCGCGGGGCATGTGGGTCTTGAAAAAACGGCAGTAGATCGCCACTCGTGTCGCCCGTGTAGGCCATTGACATCCCATCCTTGTTCCAGATGATGTACCCAACCGCCGGCACAGGGTGCCGTGCTGGGATAGCCCTGATATGATAATCAAGCACCGGAATGGGCTGCATTGCCTTCACTGGATGGAACTGGTATCTGGCCGACGCATCTCGAAGAGCCTTGGTGAGGTCTGGATAAACAATCCCGTCCATGAGATGCGTACGGACACTCTCTAAGGTCTCCTGCAATCCGTACACATCTATCTGATGGGAACGCTCCACTATTGCCAAGCCAATAGTTGGCAGATCGCGACAGTGGTCAAAATGGGCGTGGGTGAGCAGTATGGCCCGTATTTTGGCGAGTTCGGTTTGGGGCAATGAGGTCGCAAGGCTGCCTGCATCTACAGCCAGTACACCGTCTACGAGAAAACATGTATGTCGGGTGTTCGCCGTCTCCAGATTGTGAACACCGATGACACGAATTTTCATAAAAACCTCTTGCTGGCCTACAGTTATACTCTGCCAAATACCACGCGGTGCATTATACCATGAGAGTCTCAATGCCCTGCCCGATCCCAATACAGATAAGGGAATTGATGGAAGTATAGACATCAATGCCACTTTGAGAGTAAACTCAGAGCGGCTTTCATGAGTCTTGTGAGGACAGGAGAGAAAATTTGCCCAGTATAGACGTCTTCATGATGCAGGACCTAGAGTATCAAGCCTACATGGAGTCTGCCAAGCTAGCGGAGAAGAGCGGCTTTGAGAACTTTTGGCTGATAGACTCCACCGATGCCTACACCGACTACTGCGCCTGGGATAGTCTGATAGCAGTCAACACCTCTCGGATCAGGATAGGCCCAGGGGTAACCAACCCCATAACTCGCCACCCTCGGGTTACTGCCAACCACATGCTCACTCTAAATGAGCTCTCTAAGGGCCGTGCGATACTGGGGCTGGGAACTGGCGACAACGCCGTGCGGAGCATGGGATGGAGCCCAGTCTCTCATTCGGTTATGCGGGAGGCGATGGAAATCATTCGGAACAAGTTTCGGGAGAGAAGGGCGGACATTCCCATATACGTTGCAATCGGCGGGCCGTTGAACACCAAAATGGCTCTACAGTTGGCCGACGGTGTTATCGGTGGAGTCGGACTCCGCGAGGGGCCTGATGGACTGATAAGGGGCCTAGAGCGCCTCAAGGCCGCAGCTAAGGAAGCTGGCAGAGATTTTTCCAATCTTCCAGTCAAGCTCAACTATGGTTTTGCCATATCACACAATAGGAAAGAAGCCATAGAAGAGATGAGGTGGAGTGTATCCACATTAATGAGGGGTATTTTTGTGAGGGGAACCTCTGCCCTTCCGACACATTTGGAGCGCTTCCGAGAAGAGGCCAAAAGAATTGGCGAGTCTTACGATTACTTCAACCACATGCGTACCCATACCCTGGGCGGCCAGCTGGCCCGCCATTCTCTCGCGAGCGACGAGTTGGTCGAGGCGGTGGGTCTCCCTGCCGGAACACCTGAGGACTTCTTACCCAGATTCAAGTCCCTATGGCAGGCGATATCTCCAATGCCTAATGTGGGCTTCTTCTTGGTCCCTCATGGAGACAAAGGAGGTAGAAAGAGGACATTGGAGCTATTTGTGCGAGAGGTATTGCCAAAGCTCGGCTAAAGCGAGGGAAGAAGAATCAGGGTAAATAAAACTGGCGCGCCCGGCAGGATTCGAACCCGCGACCCTCGGTTCCGAAGACCGATGCTCTATCCCCTGAGCTACGGGCGCATGCCCTATTTGTATCTAAGATAACCCCTTATGCGGTAGGTAAACAGGCGCATCGTGAAAAACTCTAACTGGTCGCTAACCACCTCTCACAGCAGACTAACTCTTAATCGCATTATAGGTGGTGGTAAATGCCTAGTCAAAGCTTTGGCCAGGGCTTTCTGAGGCTCCGGGGCAACATCGCTATAGCCGTCCAACGTCACGACGATATTGACATGATTTAGCAGCTTCTGAACTATCTCAGGAGGCGAATCTACAAAGCCCAACTTGCATTGATGAGTATCATGAGTATGTAGATGGCCTGTCAGGAAAAGAAACCGCTAATGCCAGCAATGATGGAAATTGAGGCTACCCACCGTAGCTGAAAGGATTCGTGAGCAAGCGGCTTACAACAGAGTCGGCCTGAGAAATTCTCAGGCCGACTCTCATTTCACACCACCTTGCCCCCTTTAGTTCTTGAACCAGGCGGTTTCCGTGGACCTGCCGGCGAAGGAGTTGTGCCAGGGGTAAAGGCCGGAGTTGGCGTTCTCTAGCCTCGTGCTCCACAGGGTGAAGATATAGGCCTGTATCAGGTCTAAACGGTAGGTGTTCTCCTCAATCAGGTCGAATATCTGCTTGTAGATCTTGCGCTGCTCCGCCAGATTGAAGGTGGTGCGCTGGGCTACCGTCAACCTGTCTATCTCCGGGTCGTTAATGGAGTACCAGTTCCCGACAGACTTGGAGTTCATGGTGCCAAAGGTGTAGGAGTCCCAGTTGCTGGAGGGGCTAATACATCCGACCTGGGTCATCGCCTCGTACTTTCTTGAGTACAGGTTGCCGTTCAAAGTTAGGGCCTCTAGAGGCTTCAAGGTAGCCTCTACCCCCAGATTCTGCTTCCACTGAAACGGGACCGTCTCTATTAGATTTTGTGTCCACCCTGATTGTGCAGAGCTGATCTCTATGGAGGTCTTGAAGCCGTTGGGATAGCCCGCCTCGGCCAGGAGTCTCTTGGCTTCTGCAGGATTAAACTGGAGGTACTTGCCCCTCTCTGCGAGGAATGGAGGGGTGTCCCACCCCAGGGCGTCTATGGGGACGAACTGGGAAGCGTAGCCCGCCCCCTGTAATGCGGTATCTATGATGGCCTGGCGGTCAATGCTCATGGAGAGGGCGCGGCGCACCCGGACGTCGTTGAGGGGTGGCGTGTCCAGGCGCAGGGCGAGGTGGTTATTGCAGCCGGGATGATTGGGATGCGCCATCCCTGCAAGGGTAGCTCCTCCTGTGCTCAGAGTCTTCTCGGCGTCGCCTATGCCGAAGATGATAAGAGCGGTGATTTTACCAGATATGAAGGCAGCTATTTGGGTGGCTGCATCGGGGAAGGGGACGACCTCCACCCGATCGAAGAAGGGAAGCTGCATGTCTTTATATACGCCCGTGTGGCCCTTGACGTGGTACTTGGGGTGCCTCTCCAGAGCCCAAGGGCCGTTGGACTCCCAGGCGACCAGCTGGAAGGGGCCGAAGCCTACGCACCAGGTCTTGGCTCCGCCGGGCTCCTTATCCATCTCCGGGGCGGTGAACACGTGGCTATTCCCGGCGAGTAGGTTAAGCATGTGGGCGTAGGGCTCGCTGGTCTTGATGACAATGGTCTGGGGGTCCTTGATCTGGACCTCCTTCAGGAGATTGAAAGCGCCGGCGTATATGCTGTTATCCCTGAGCTGCTCTATGCCCCACTTCACGTCCTCGGCCGTCACCCTGCGGCCGTTGACGGGGGCCTTATTGTGCCAGTAGGCGTTGGGATAGAGCTTGAACTCCCAGGTTAGGGCATCCAACTGCTTCCAGGACTCGGCGGCGTCGGGGAGGGGGACGGGGGTGATGCGACTGTTGTAACGGTCGGAGACGTAACGCAAGAGGCCACCGTAGCACATGCCGCCGCCTGATCCGATAGTCGGGTAGGAAGTTCGGGCGTCCCAGTGGGGGATGGCACCCGTCGAACCCGCGCTAGCGCCGCTTCGCACGTAGGTACCGCCGTACTTGGGCTGGGTGGTGGGTAGGGCCAGCTCAGTGTACCACTTCACGTTCGGGAACTTGGTCAATAAGGTCTTTATCTGATTGGGTACCTTCAACGCTGCTAAGGGAGCCGTAGTTGCCGTGGGAGCCACGGTGGGAGCTGGAGCTATCGTGGCTGCAGGCGCTGGGGCCACCGTTGGCGCGGGGGCTATAGTGGGTGCCGGTGCTTTAGTAGGAGTCGGCGGCACGGGGGTCGCCGTGGGTGCGGCGGCCCGGCAAGCCATCAAGAACAATAGAGTCCCCAGCCCCACAATCAGAAATAGAATCCTAACTCTGGAAAACATGTTTCACCTCCTAATCCTATTTGTGTAATAGCCTCTGGGAACGTAGCTTGGGCAGTATCTCCTTCACAAACAGGTCGAAGCTCCTCTTTCTACCGCCTTTGCTCCCATGAGGCTGAATGATCATGCCAACATTAGGCATGGAGGATGCTGCCTGCCACAATGTCTTGAATCTCGGTAACACTTCTGCGGGCGTTCCCGCTAACAAGCCCACTGCCTCGACTAGCTCGTCGCTCGCTTGGGCGTGGCGTGCCAGTTGGCCATTTGGAGAATGGGACCTCATGTGGTCAAACCAATCGTAGGCCTCGCCCACTCTTCTGGCCTCCTCTCGGAAGTGTTCTAGGTCAGGAGGAAGGGTAGAGGGCTGAATAGTAGAACGCCGCTCGCGCTCGACAAATATGCCCCTCATCATGCTGGACACGCTCCACTTCATCTCTTCAATAGCCTCTTTTCTGTTGTGAGAGATAGCAAAACCCACCTGAAACTTGATCGAGAGGGTATTAAAGTCTCGTCCCACCTCCTTGGCCATAGCCTTAAGGTGCTCTATCCCTGCCAGTACCCCTTCAGCAGAAGAGTGTATTCCACCTACGCCTGCGCCAATGATTCCATCGGCCATCTGCATTGCCATCTTGGTATTCAGCGGCCCCCCAGTGCCCACGTATATGGGAATATCGGCCTTCTTCTCCTTGAATTTGTTTCGAAAGGTCTCCATAGCCTCCCGCATGACGGAATGTTTGGCTGGCTCCCACCCCAGGGTTCGTACGGCGTTGGCACCCGTTCCCAGCCCCAGGACAGCCCGACCTCGCGACAGCTCATGGATGGTCAGCATGTGGTTGGCAGTCACCCTGGGATGGCGAGTCAAGGGATTGGTTACCCAGGGGCCTACCAGTATCTTGGAGGTGTCGACGGCCACCAGGCCTGCCCACGGGCAATAGTCCGAGTAGGCATCGGTGGAGTCTATGAGGCCAAAGATGTCAAAGCCGCTCTCCTCGGCCAGCCTGGCCGACTCCATGTAGGCTGGATAGCCGAAGTCCTGGAACATGAAAACGCCTATTTTGGGCATAGCTCTCCTCTTAAAGCTTTAATCCCTGAACCACCCGCTTTCCAGAGAACGGGCAGCAAAGGAGTAGATCCATGCGTACAGGCTAGGGTTAACGTTCTCTGTCTTCGCCGGCACGATGGCGAAAGTATAGCCCGTGATTAGATTAAGTCTAAAGATGTTCTCGTCATCCAGATCGAACAACTTCTTATACGCCTCCCGCTGCTTAATAGGGTCGAAGGTGGTTCTTTGAGCCACGGCCCACTTGTCCACCTCCGGATCGTTGATAAAATAGATGTTGTTGGGGGACTTGGAGTACATGGCCCCATAGGCATAGGCGTCCCAGCTGGAGGGCGGGATGGTAATGACCAGCCAGGTCATGGCCTCGTAGCTCCTGCCTAGGTAGGCAGCGGCATAGGCCACACTCTCTAGGGGTTTGAGGGCGATATCTACGTTCAGGTTCTGCTTCAATTGAAATTGGATCGTCTCGACCTCCGATAGTTGAACACCGCCAAGAGTGGAGGACATGTTCATGGTCGTAGCAAAGCCGTTGGGGTATCCGGCCTCGGCCAAGAGCTTCTTAGCTTCCGGCACGTTGAACTGAAAGTACTTTCCCCGCTGGGTCAGAGAAGGAGGGATATCCCATTCCAGGGAATCCGGTGGGATCTGCATAGATACGTAACCCGCCCCCTTGAATGTGCTATCGAGTAAGGCCTGGCGATTGAAGCCCATGGACAGGGCTCTGCGAACTCGAACGTCGTTGAAGGGCGGCTTGTCCAATCGCATGGCAATCTGCCAGTCGAAGCCGGCACCGGGATGAATCATAACCTGGCAGGTGGGGCATTGCTGTATGGCGCGCTCCGCGTCTCCTACACCAGTATTAACCTCCAGGAAGGAGGTTTTCCCGGTTATGAAGGAGGCGAATGTAGTGGCGAAGTCAGCTAGAGCTACTGAAGAAACTTTTTCGAAGTAAGGAAGCTGCAGGCCGGTGTGGCCCTTGAGGTGATACTTAGCATGTCTCTCTAAGACCGAGCGTTCACGACTCACATAATCCACCAGCTTGAAGGGTCCATAGCCAATGCACCAGGCCTTGATGCCCCCGGGCTCTTGCTCCATCTCCGGGGCGGTGAACTGGAGGCCTGCGCCAGCCATCAGACTTATAAGATGAGCGTAGGGCTCGGTGGTCTTGATGATGAGAGTAGTTGGGTCTTTGATGGTGACTTCACTGATAATTTTGAAGGAGCCAGAGTATATGCTCTTTTCCCTGTACTGCTCTATATTCCACTTGAGGTCTTCAGCGGTGACTCTGCGTCCGTTGACGGGCGGTCGGTCATGCCAGAAGACGTTGGGGTTGAGCTTGAACTCATAGGTCGTCTCGTCCAGACGCTTCCAGGACTCGGCGGCGTCGGGCAGGGGAACGGGAGCAGTGCGCCCCTGGAACCTGTCCACATTAGTCCGCAGCAAACCGCCGTAGCAGAGTCCGGTGCCAGAGCTCGCCACTTGGCTTGTCCTGACATCCCAAAGGGCCACGCCTCCGGTGCCCCCTCTGGAAAATGTGCCGCCGTACTTGGGCTGGGTGGTAGGCAGGGGGAGGTCGGTGTAATACTTAACTTGTGGGTACTTGGCAAGAAAGGCGCTCATTCCTTCCGTCCACTCTCTTTTTCCCACTGGAACGGCTGTTGCCAGGGGAGCTGTGGTTGCGACAGGCGCAGGCGCTATTGTCGGCGCTGGCGCTACCGTGGGTGCCGGTGCTTTAGTAGGAGTCGGCGGCACGGGGGTCGCCGTGGGGGCGGCGGCCCGGCAACCCAATATGATGAGCGCTACGCAAAGGGATACAACAGTAAACCAGAAGCGGATGTTCCTCTGCATCGTCTCCCTCCTTGTGCTTCGGATCAATTTTTTCTACACAATCGTGCCTTAGCTCACGCTACCATGGCCGTAACGCGATTCAGTTGTCAGGTTCCTTGCTAGTCCTTGAGCCAGAAGACCTCTGCGGAGCGGCTGGCGAAGGAGTTAAGCCAGGGGTAGAGGCCGCTGTTGGCATTTTGCAGATTGACGTTCCACATAGTAAAGATGTAGGCAGTGAGCGTGTTTATGCGATAGATGTTCTCCTCCGCCAGGCCGAAGATCTTCTGGTAGGCCTCTCGCTGCTTCGCCCGGTCGGTGGTGGTACGCTGGGCTACGGTCCACTTGTCCACCTCCGGATCGTTGATGAAGAACAAGGGGGTGGCGGACTTGGAGTTCATCATGCCGAAGGTGAAGTCGTCCCAGTTGCTGGAGGGGCTGACGCAGCTTTGCAGCGTCATAGCCTCGAACTTTCCCTGGCGCCAGTTGAGCTCAAGGGTGAGAGCCTCCAGAGGCTTGAAGGCGGCCTCGACTCCCAAGTTCTGCTTCCACTGGAACTGAGCCATCTCTTGTATCACCACGCCATATCCTGCGGCAGTAGCATTGATCTCTATGGAGGTCTTGAAGCCGTTGGGATAGCCTGCCTCGGCCAGGAGCCTCTTGGCCTCGGTGGGGTTGTACTGATAGTATTTTCCCCGCTCCGCCAGTGAAGGAGGGGTGTCCCACCCCAGGGCATCTATAGGTACCTCCTGAGTTGGGTAGCCTGCCCCCTGCAGGGCGGTGTCCAGCATGGCCTGGCGGTCCAACCCCATAGAAAGGGCACGGCGCACTCTCACGTCGTTAAAGGGGGCCTTGTCCTGGCGCATGGTGAAGTTGGTCTGGCATCCGGGATGTTGGGGGGCTATCATCCCCTCAACATTGGGTCCGGCGCTGTCCAGGGTCTTGGACACGGGGCCTATGCCGAAGACTATCAGGGAGTGGAGCTTGCCTGATACGAAGGCGGCTATCTGGGTGGCAGAGTCGGGGAAGGGAACAACCTCCACCCGGTCGAAGAAGGGGAGCTGCTTGCCTGCAATGGCCCCAATGTCTCCCTTGAGATGGTACTTGGGGTTTCTCTCCACGGTCCAGGGGCCGTTGGACTCCCACTTCACCAACTGAAAGGGGCCCCATCCTATGCCCCAGGGCTTGGCCCCTCCGGGCTCCTTGTCCACCTCCGGCGCGATAAACAAATGAGCATTGGCGGCGAAGAGCTCCAGCATGTGGGCGTAGGGCTGGCCAGTTTTGATCACAATAGTCTGGGGGTCTTTGATGGTGACGTCGCTGATCGTCTTGAAGACGCCGGCGTAGATGCTGTTGTCCCGGAGCTGCTCGATGCCATACTTCAAGTCCTCGGCCGTCACCCGCCGTCCGTTGACGGGGGGCCGGTTGTGCCAGTAAACGTTGGGGGAGAGCTTGAACTCCCAGGTGAGCTCGTCTATCTGCCTCCAGGACTCGGCGGCGTCGGGAAGGATGGAGGGTCTAATCACGCTGTGGAACCGGTCGGTGATGGTCCGCAGGAGGCCGCCGTAAACCATGCCGGAGCCAGAGCTAGTGTTCGCAAATGCCTGACGGGTGTCCCAGTGGGGAACGAAGCCTGTAGAGCCGGCGCTGGCGCCGCTTCGAAAGTAGGTACCCCCGTACCTGGGATCGCTCGTGGGCTTAGGCAGCTCCGTGTACCACTTCATTTTGGGGTACTTGGCCATGAAGGCTGTAATGGCCTGGGGCAGCTTCAGCTCAGCCAGTGGACGCGGTGTTGGAAAGGGAGTCGGCGTTGCGGGCCGGGCGGGTGCTACCGTAGCAGCCGGGGCCACGGTGGCCGCAGGAGCTATTGTCGGCGCTGGCGCCACTGTCGGCACAAGAGCTTTCGTCGGAGCAGGCGGCACGGGCGTAGCCGTAGGCGCCGCCGCCCGGCAGCCAATAATAGTCAACAATGCTACAAGCAGCAGTAATATTGGAAATATGAACCATCTATACTTCACCATCGCTTACCCCCTTACTTTTACGCTTTCTGCCGACGGTTAAGGTGCCCCACATATAGCACAAAAATTTGGATTTGTCAACAATGCACTATAATGCACAATCATATACAAGCCATAGAAAACTTGTTGCGCTGTAAAAAGCCGATATGCGCCCACAAAACTACGAATTGCGTAACAGACTGCAATGCTTCAACTCCTCAAGGGATACTTACCATAAAAGCAATAGGATAGCGTAATATCTGTGATATGAAACATCAATGCTTTTTATATTGTGGCTCTTGTGACGCCTCTCTATAGTTAAAGGCAGCGCAAGCTACGGGGAGCAGGCTGATGAGAGATGTTTAATAAAGTCCTAATTGCCAACCGAGGCGAAATCGCCTGCCGGATCATGCGCACCTGCAGGCGGCTAGGAATTAAGAGTGTTGCCATTTACTCCGACGCCGATGTGGAATCGCCCCATGTCAAGCTGGCCGATGAAGCTCATCACATCGGCTCCTCACCCGCCGCAGAAAGCTATTTGAACATGGACAGTATCATCTCTGTTGCCAAGATGTCGGGACCAGACGCGGTTCATCCCGGCTACGGGTTTCTTTCAGAAAACCCCCGCTTTGCAGAGAAGGTAGCTGAAGCAGGCTTGATATTCATTGGTCCCACGCCTGAAAGCATGATCGCTATTGGCAACAAGGCCAACGCCCGCCGTCTCCTATCTGGAAGCACCGTGCCATTAATTCCATGGGCTGAAATTACCGTCGGCAAATCCGATGAGGCCCAGGTAGTCGCTCAAAAGCTGGGCCTTCCTCTTCTGGTAAAACCATCCAACGCGGGCGGGGGTAAGGGCACCTTTTTAGTCCACGCCGAAGGAGAGTTGAGTAGCGCGGTTGAGAGTGCTGCCAAAGTGGCTATGAGTTCCTTTGGCACAGCATCAGTCCATCTAGAGAGATACCTCAAAAACGTGCGCCATATCGAAATTCAGGTCGTGGCGGACCAATATGGGAACGCAATCCATCTGCTGGAAAGAGACTGCTCCTGGCAGAGAAGGTACCAGAAGATAATAGAAGAGTCGCCGTCTATGGCCGTATCGCCACTATTGAGGCAGAGGTTGGCAGAGGCTGCTTTGACCGTTATGAAGACGGCGCGTTATGTCAACGCTGGAACAGTCGAGTTCCTGGTGGATGGGCAGAACAATTTCTATTTTCTTGAAACCAACTGCCGCATTCAGGTGGAGCATCCCGTCACCGAACTAATTACGGGCGTTGACATTGTAGAGCTCCAACTAAAAATCGCCTCTGGGCAAAAGCTAGGCATCTCCCAGAGTGTTATCGTGGGGCGCGGCCACGCAATTGAAGCGAGGATTTACGCCGAGGACCCGGATACTCTTCTTCCCTCCGGCGGAATCATTGCGGAGTACCGGGAACCTTCTGGAGCAGGTGTGCGAGTGGACAGCGGGGTTTGTCAAGACTATGAAGTAACTCTCTACTACGACCCGATCCTCGCTAAACTAATTGTATGGAGTGAGACTAGAGAAGAGGCCATTGCCAAGATGCGGGACGCCCTTCACGAGTTTGTCATTGGAGGCCTGATCACCAATATACCCCTCTTATCTAAAATCCTGTCGCATCCTTATTTTGAAAGCGGGGAATATGATGTTTCCTCAATCACTCCCGAATTTATCAAGACGAAAATTCCTTTGAAGCCTGGCGGTCAGGGAGTTGGAATCTGGGAGTACTGGCGGTGGGGGAGGTAGTGGCCGAGGCGTGCTAATTGTTCACACACCTACCTATATTAGGAGATGCAACCAGGCCCGCCATATCAATCTTATGAGCGACGAGCTCGCAGAAGGGTTGGGGCTGGCTGGAAAACCTGATGAACTCACGCTCAGCTTCAGGACCCTCTCGCAGGCAGTACTCCTTATGTCCAATATAGGCTTGAGCTATTCCCCACGGAAGCAAGAAGAGGAGGGGAAATTTGCATTGAGTTGTTTGTGGGAGAAGTTCTTCCCACGTTTAGGGGCGTATAAGGACTAGGAAAAGAACCCTTGAAAGACCAGAATAGACTGGAAGAAAAGGTTACCAGGATGAGATTCGTATAGGTCTCTTGGGCGCTATTGAGGCTTGGGACTAGAGTCGGCATCATCTGTAGCAGGCGTTATGCCCTCTTTGACCTCTTGAACCTTGGTCTCCAGTATAGTCTCCAAGCTCGTGGACAGATCTGAGGCGTTTTGTGGTGAGACCACCAGTTTTCTGACAGGGTAGTTGATCTCGATTCCCTCCTTCGCAAACCTAGCGTGTAGCCGCTTCACAAGCTCGTGAGTGAGTTTGAATGTGCTCCCCCGATTCCTCGCCCTCAATCCTACCCAAAAGTTGATGTTGGAATCGCCAAATCCAGAAAACAAAAAGAAGGGTTCGAAATCTTTTGCAACGACAGTGTCTGGTAAGACGTGGAGCAGTTGCCGCGCCTCCTCAAGGGCTATCTGTTCCACGTGGCCCAGGTCGCTTTCGTAGGAAACACCACACTCGACAAAGATTGTAACCTCGGGGTTTTGGGCCGTGAAGTTGGTTACCACGCTATCGGCCAGCTTGCCGTTGGGGATGATAACCAGGTTGTTGATAGGCGTTCGTATCTTTGTGCTCCGCCAACCGATGTCCAACACAGTCCCACTTGGCCCGTTTTGTACTTCAATAAAATCTCCTACGGTGATCATGCCGTCAGCCACCATGTAGGCACTGGCGATGACGCTGCTTAGGGTTGGCTGGATGGCAAGGGCTACTGCCAGGCCACCGATACCCAGGCCAGCCAGGAGGGGGCTTAGCCTGATGCCCAAGTTGTCCAGAATCAGGAGACCGCCCACAGCGTATAGGACTACCGTAAGAAAGCGTCTCACCAGGGGTATGAGCTTATCATCGAGTTTGCCACGCGTCCTGGAGGTTATCTCTGTCCCATACCATTGCACAAAGGCGTTTGATATTCGCTGGACACCGTAAAGAGTTGTGCCTCCTGCAAAAACGACCCAAGCCTTGTTCACGTAATCCTGCCAGCGGTCGAGGTAGGATACAGTAGTCAATGCTAAGAAGACACCCTGCACGACTATAAAGATAAACAAGGGTCTGCTGATGGCCTCTAGCAGCAGGTCGTCCAGCGTGGTTTTAGTCTTCTGGGTGGCATACTTGACCACTCTGGTCAGCGCCGGGTGAAGTGCTAGGGCAATAACTAAGGAAGCGCCCAGAACACTGGCAGCAAAGAGAGCTTCCAAGAGTGGGGATCCTCTTGCGAAATCTGGAATCATGACGGCTTCTCTTTAGACCTCACTTAACAGCATTGAATATTCAGTGACCCTTGAAGTTATTATAAAAAATGAGTAAAGCCTGTTCAACACCTGGCTAGGCGATTGTCTTACGTTATGTCAATGGGAAAAACTACCGCAGTAAGCCTGCCATCTTCTCCGATTATGGCAAGCCCTCGGCACCAACACATCAGGACTCAAGACAGGCTTGCCGGACAGTGAGCGCCCATAGACTCGGGTTTTCAGAATAGCTCCTGGACAGGATTGAGAGAGCTAGACGTTGGGGTCAGAAAACTTATCCTGCTCTGGATCCTGGAGACCAGCCTCCTTGAATAGCTGACCGTTGCGATGGTAGTGTTTGGCTACGCCTTCAATCATTTGAAGGTGGCGTTCCGTAGTCTGGCTGCGGACCTCCGCAGGCGCTCCCACGACAAAGGAGTTGGCAGGAATCTCCTTGCGCTCCAGAACCACCGACCCAGCAGCTACTATGGAGTGGTGGCCAATCACGGCGTCGCCGTTGACCACGGCACCGTTCCCAATCAGCGAGTGGTCTTCGACAGTCTTGGCGTGGCAGATGACGTGATGCCCCAGGGTAACGTAGTCACCGTAGTATGCTGGGCTGTCGGAATGCACCACGCAGTTATCCTGAATGTCAACGAACTTGCCTATCTTGATCTTATTGACGTTCCCTCTAAGGATGGTGCCAGGCCAAATACTTGACCCCTCGCCAATCTCCACGTCCCCTACCACATAAGCGGCTTCACTGACGAAGGCAGTGGGATGAATTCTGGGCGACTTCCCTCCAAAGCTACGAATCAAGCTCTCCTCCTTTCTTGCTAGGGCCTCTTGCGCAAATCGCCCTTCGGCCTAGAAGAGACCCAGATCTTGTGACCCAATTGGGTTTACTAAATTGTAGCCACATTTAATGTACCCCTTAACTTATAACACAAAACGTCGGTAAACATAATCATCCTCTGCGCCGATCTACTGTTCCATTCAACAGGGAAGTGTAGATCTGTATCTCTTTAGTGAGCAGAACTTGGGGTTCTAGCAACTCGCCACCGCCAGCCGCAATCTACGCAGCGACAAGTCCTGAATTTTAAGAAATGGGCAACTATTAGCAAAGAGGTGGACAGAACATAAGCCAGCAAAGGCAAAAGCCAGACCAACAGTGATCCCATAAGAAGACCGAGGATCAACCAAACCAAATATGTAATCCAGATTAGAAGCGCGAGCCGAAGCAGCTGCCTGCGTTGCCTGGAGGATTCTATATCCCAGGGCACACGCACGCGGAGGCTATCGCAACGAGGGCAGCTCACGGACAGCTTCTTGGGGAAAGGCTGCATAACCTAGAAGGTCTCGGCAGGACAATGATCACATTTACAGATGGAACGCAGATAGCTATGCGTGTAAATGCCCGTCTTGTGGGCGTCACTAAACAGAAAACGCAGGGCGTACTTACCCTCCATATCGTACGCTACTAGAATGACACCCTGCCTGGGGACTATCTGGGTTCTATCCAACTTCCTATGATGCCCTTTGCAGACAGCGCAGGGACAGGCGCCGCGCAGGTAATCGAAGGGATAAACGCTCAGGTGGCCATCATGCCACCGAATATAGAGAGTCCCCTCCTCTTCAGACAGGCGGACGTTTTGAGGCAAGGGCTGCTCATCCTGGGAATAGGCCATCGTCGCTAGGTAACCCCTCATCTATTTTAGCAGCTTCGGGGGATTTGGGCTGCTACTCCCTTCCGACCTCTGGCACCGAAAGGTTTCGACAAATCTTGCGTGCGAGCCGATCCGGAATCTCGGGATGCCGAGGTACGGCCTCTACAGCACCGGTGGACATCACCCATAAACGCTTTATTGCTGACCCAGCCATTAGTATAATGCTCTCGGCAGCTTTATCACAAGGATCGTCACTGATGCCAAAGAAGGGCGGACAATGACTGCTTCACAGATGACAGGTAGCTCCTCCTTGGGGCGCCTGGTTTCCATTCTCAAGGTGCGCAACTTCTCACTCCTTTGGTGCTCTTCCATTTTTTCAGGCCTATCCGAGAATATGAGCGCCATCATTCTGGCTTGGCTAGTCCTGAAACTCACCGACTCTCCCTTCTATGTGGGCCTTTGGGCAGCTACTCGCTTCGTCGGAATGCCCCTCGGTATTGTCATCGGCTCTCTGGCTGATCGTTTGCCCAGGCGGAATCTCCTTCTGGCCGTCAAGGCTCTCATGGTCGCCGTGGCTGCGGGAATGCTCGTCCTTCTTTCAATGGACAAGATAATAATATGGCCCATCTTTGCCCTCACCTTCATCAAGGGCATATTTACCGCCACCCTGATGCCCGTGCAGCTACCCCTCATAGCGGATGTGGTATCGCCTAAGCAACTGCCCAACGCCCTGCCTCTGAGCACCATGGGCCAGAACGCCACGTCCCTGTTCGGTCCTTTCCTGGGCGGCCTCCTATTCGCCTTATTAGGCCCTCGTAACTCTTACGCAGTAGTCCTGGCACTGATCTGCATCGGCATTCTTGCTATTCTGTTGATGCGCCCCGTGGAGCAGCGTTCGGCACCCAGAGGAGAATCCCCTCTGCGAGCAATCTTAATGGGCATAGCTCACGTCCGTCGCAACGACGTGCTCCTGGGCATTTTGCTCTTGATAGTGGGTTTTAACCTTACTACCTTGATCCTGTCATTTACCCTAATGCCAGTCTTCGCTAAAGACGTGCTGGGAACCGACGCCAAAGGCCTCGGCTTCCTCATGCTTATGATGGGTGTAGGAGCAATAATAGGGTCCACAGTCATGGCCTTTCTCTCCCGAATGCAGTATCTAAGCACAGGTTTCCTTCTCTGGACAAACGTCTTCTGGAATGCGTTAATAATTCTGCTTTCTGTAACCTCGCTGCTGACCTATTCCTTTGGGCTAGCCGCCTTAATACTTGTCTTCATTGGGCTTTGCCAGAACACCATGATGGTCGGCCCCCATCTTGTGCTGTTGAGGGAGTCAGACCCCGAGTTCCGAGGAAGGGTAATAGGGCTGCGCAGCGCCGCAATAACCCCTCTAGCCCTCAGCAGCCTCTACGGCGGTGCACTGGCGGAGTTGTTGGGAACGCCCATGGCACTGATAATTATTTGCCTTGCGGGCATTCTGCTGACGGGTGTTTTAGCCTTTGGTCTTCCCGGTATGTGGAGGCGTATCCCGCACCCAGAGACGGGGCGAGCGCAATCGGCTGAGACAACTGTTCCTTAGAGTCAGGGGATCAAAGGCGTCATCTGGAGGGATATCTAATGGAGACCAGAAGACAGAAACCGAAGGCATCCCGGTTCAGCGCCAAGGCTGTGTTCGAATAGACCGGCAACACCTGGGCCGAGGGGTTTGCCGTTTTCGACGCCCCCGACTTCGAGGATAAGCGCTTAGGCAGAAAGACTTGAACTCAAAGTGGCACTGGGCAGAAAATTGCTGAAGCTATTCGGAGCCATCCCTAGCTGGGATTGTAAAGCTACCACTGGACGAACATGGGGATGTATGCCCAATCATAGCGTTTTACGCGATGATGGCGTGCTGGGTTTCCACGACTCAGTATCGCGTTCGCTGAATCCATTCAGAAGGCAAGTCCTTGCCACTGCGCTCCTCTGAGGGGAAGGCGCAGTTGGCGGGCCACAGCCTCGGACACGACAGTGAAGGTTGCACCCGTATCCACTAGGGCTCGGACCGTTAGACTCTGCCCATCAAAGGGGTTGCTAAGCTTTACCTCCACTTCAACGTGTCCCATGGCTCTCCTTCCCCTACCACTGGACAAACATGGGGATGTCAGTGCCTTCGGAGTTAGGTTGGAGACTCTGATAAGTTCAATAGATCGGCCAAGCCTACGTTGGCATTTTTGAACTCCTCCATCATGTCAAATCCTCTGGGCAATGGCAAATGCTCTCTTAATCTTCCCTGTTCCTTGAGGGTTACATACGTGCCAAAGCGGTCGAGCACAACCCGCGTCAGATAGATGCTGAACCGCTGCTCCTGGAGCGTAGGCCGTCGAACTTTTTGGGGGTCCTTGACATGCCGAGCAATAGTTATGTTATTAGCGATGGTGAAGAACCGCGTCACATGGGATTTCGGGATCATCAGCTCGCGGATCATGACGTCCCTGGAGGTTGTCTTACGAGAGGTAGCCAGACCTGATTGAGACCTTTTGAGGGCATCGAAGTATTGCTCCACCCATTCAAGTGACCGCGCACAAAACACAATCGCCTCTTCAGGGATCGAGAGGGCTAGTCGATAGTCCAGCATGGCCAATCTGAAGTGGGGGGCGATTTCGCTAAGGATCAGGTATGCTCTGCCTTTGCGCAGCTGCTCGGTCGTGATCACAGGAGCATCTCGCCTGGAAACGATTGCCCCGAGTTTTCCCAATACGTAATTTCGCGAAGCCGGATTGGGGGCGGGCTTATCTTCTATCCATTGGATCGGTTCAAAGTCGTACGGATATCCCACCTGCAAGGTCAATGTGCTGATTATTGTACGCAGATCCTCTAGCCCCTGCTGGGTCTTGGCGAGCCATTCCTTCGAGTCAGATTCAAACATGATCCACACCAGATCGTCTTTGAAGGAAAACTGGCAGCGGTCCCCGAGGTTTATCTTGAGGTCGATCTCTCTAAAGGAGCCCTGAGGAAGAAGCCTACAAGTTACAATGAACTGAGAGGGCTTTGCGTCAGCCGCGCCTTCACCCGCCGCCGGTGTGTCAGAAACGTCCATCATCTGCTGTCCTGCTTGGGATATTTCGTGAGCCAGGATACTCAACCGGACGTAGCCTGACCAACTCGCTAAATCTCAAGGCCACGCTCTACCACTGCACGAACATGGAAATGACCACGGGTGTGTCGCCCCTGCTCTGTAAAAGAGCAGACAGAAGACACCCCCTTTACCCCACTGCTTCTAGGCGCTGCTCGTTCTGTATGAGAACCTTTGGATTAGCATTTGGCTTGGGAACAGAAAGTCCTCGTTCCTGCAGAATCGCGATATGCTCCTCTATTCCCCACTTTGCTTGGTAAAGGCAGTCCTCCACCGAATGCCCTATGCCCATGAAGCCCTCGAGGTCAGGGGAGTAGAACCCGAAGAACGTCGGGTCTTTAGTCGCTTCTATGACTAACGAGTATTTCAGATCTATCATGACCGTCTTCCCCGCCTCTTTATTTCCGCAACCTTCAAAATAGCATCGCACATCCCGCTGGGGACTTCCTTGGATCCATGGTAGTCAACCCTGATAATTTTGTCCACTCCCGGTTTGGCGTAGTATCGTATTGACCCCTTTTCTCTCACGATCGCAAATCCAGCTCGCTCCAACAGCCGGACTAGCTCGTTAAACGTCAACTAGCGCCCCTACCACTGCACGAACATGGGCATCACGACACAACTCAACCCGTCACAGGTAAGCTTCTCGCCGGTGCTTGATTCGGTACACCCGGACAAGACTTCTCTGATCATCTACAGTATAGAGAATCCTGTAGTCTCCTATCCTGAGACGCCAGCCCTCCGTCTCTCTGCCTCGCAGTTTCACAGCACCCCTAGGGGTAGGGTCTTCTGCCAGTTGTAGGAGGCGTAGGTCTATCCTCCGCAACGCTTGCCGAGGTAGCGAGCGTAGCTCCTTCTCTACCCGCCGCTCCAGGAGCACCTTATAGGTCAAAGATTCCCTTTGGCCCTTAGGGCTTTCTGAATCGTCTGGTAGTCGCGGAAGCCCTTTGCGGTGCGCACAGCCTCGTCCAGGTCCAAGGCGTCTTCCAACTCCTCCAGACGCTTCACAAGCCCCCTGTACTCCCGCAGATCTATCACAACGGCCTTCTTACGACCACTTGAATCGGTTAAGTATCTCGTTTTAGCTGTAGCCACAGTAGCTGCTCCTACCACTGCACAAACATCGGCATGACCACATGGACGTAGTTCTTAGAGCCTACGGGTCTGATAACGCCGGGGCTGGAGGGTGTGCTGGTCTCCAGGGCTACCTCGCCCCTCTCCAGGACCGATAACACCTCTAGCAGATACCTGCTGTTGAAGGCTATCTTGGCCTCTTCGCCATCTACTTTAGCATCTATCTCTCCCTGGTTGTCCCCCACCTCCTCGGCACGAGAGGAGATGAGGAGCTTGCCTGCCATAGCCTCGGGCACAGGAGTCATCTGAAGCCTTATGATTCCACTGCCATCCCTGGCAAAGATAGAAGCGGCACGAGCTGCCCGGGAGAACTCCTGCAGGTCCATGACGGCTCTGGTGCCATACTGTTGGGGGATCAGCTGAGAGTAGTTGGGGAAGGTGCCCTGAATGAGCTGAGAGACCATCTCCACGTTCTTCAGCCGAAATAGCACCTGGTTCTTGGCAGCAGTCACAGTCATCTCGACCAGCTCCTCCTGATCCCCTATAAGGCGGTTCAGTTCTTGAAGGGTTCTGGCGGGGACGATGAAGTCCAGAGAATCGGATATTGCCTCCGCCAGAGCGCCAGTATGGACGGCGAGACGGAATCCATCGGCGGCTGCAAAGGTGAAGGAGTCCCCATTCATCTCTATCTTGACGCCAGTAAGAACAGGGCGAGAATCCTCGGTAGCCGCTGCGAAGACGACCTGGGATATGGCGGCCTTGAGGTCTTGTGGGGCTACCTTGGCCACTAGGCCCGCCTGGATAGAGGGTATGGGAGGGAACTCCTCGGCGTCAGTGCCGTTGATATGAGCCTCGAATCTTGCGCACCGTAGGTGGAGGCCACGGGGACGGGCAGTCATAGCTATGTCTATCTTTTCATTGGGCAGAGAGTTGACAAACTCGGTGAGCAGCCTTGCCGGCACGGTGACCGCACCCTCCGTCTCCACATCGGCTCCTATCCAGGTACTTATGGCGATCTCAAGGTTGGTGGTCGCTAACTTCAGCCTTGAATGGTCAGTAGATAAGAGAACGTTCTGGGTTATCGGCAGGGTAGTTCTGGAGGCTACGGCCCTCCCTACTATCCCTAGACCTCGGTTAAGATTTTCTTGAAGACAGGACAACCGCATATTATTACCCCCCTTCAGTCTGAGGCTAGTATAAGATTACAATTAAAGGGCGTCAATGCCTTGAGGCACTTGCTTCTAAGAGCTTCGTCAATTTGCCATCACCGGATGAATCATTATATACTAGTGCTTAATTCCGAAAGAAAGTTGTCATTCTGAGCCCCGACTCGTCGGGGCGAAGAATCTGGGGCTGGGCCTCCCCCCAGACCCTTCGTCGCTCCGCTCCTCAGGGTGACGGAAGCAACACGTTTTTTCTGAAACAGAGCACTAGCCTTTCCAATAATTAGGGAGGATGGAAATAGATACGCAGCGCCTGGAAAGATTGCTGGAGCAGTTCAGAGTTGGCGAGGTAGGCCTTAAGGAGGTAATTTCTCAACTAAAGGCTATGCCTTATCAGGACTTGGATTTCGCCAAGGTGGACCACCATCGGGAGCTACGAAGAGGCTTCCCGGAGGTCATCCTTGGGCAGGGCAAGACTCCTGAACAGATCTCCGCCATCTCCGAAGCCATCCTAGAGAACAGCGATCGCCTCCTGGTAACCAGGGTTGACCAAGGCGTTTTTGAAGAGGTAAAGAAGAAAGTGCCCGATGCCTCTTATAGCCCAAGGGCCAAGGCCATTGTGGTTAACCGCAGGAGAGAAGTGGCCATGATAACAGGCATTGTGGTCGTCAGCGGCGGCACCTCCGACCTACCTGTTGCAGAAGAGGCCGCTTTGACGGCAGAGCTTATGGGCTGCCAGGTAAAACACATTATTGACGTGGGAGTTTCTGGTTTGCATCGCCTGTTGAGCCACCTACCCAGCTTACAGCACGCCCGGGTAATAGTAGCCGTAGCAGGTATGGAAGGGGCCTTGCCCAGCGTGGTGGCGGGCCTGGTTGCGGCACCCGTAATTGCAGTGCCTACAAGCATAGGATACGGAGCAAGTTTCGAGGGTATTGCTCCCCTCTTGACCATGTTGAATAGCTGTGCCCCAGGCGTATCCGTAGTCAACATTGACAACGGTTTCGGGGCCGGCTACCTGGCCGCCTTGATTAACATGGCGTCAGTTCAAGGTACGGCTGAAAAGTAAGGCTGCCCTTCATTATGTAAAGAAGCCATAGAGATACTTGGATCTCTCTTGGTAAGTTTCCCTTCAAACCAGGTATCTCTAGTATTCCCTTGCGTAAATCAGCGTACGGAAGGGCACAGCCTGAGCTCCCGCTCATCCTGAGCCGTGTCGGAGGACGTGAGCGGGACTTTCCCACCGCTCGTATGGTTCGACAAGCTCACCACGAGCGGCAACCATCGAGACAACTTTTTGCGCATCGCCGCCTCCTATACCTCACCGAACTGATTTCTAGCTCCGTTGGCATCTGGATATGCCAGCTTTCTTAGTGATATACTTCGCCCTGCCTCGTCTATACGGCTATAATAAGGGCTTTTTGAAGTTACCAGAACAATACTGCCTAGAGGTGTAAGCATGGATCCTCGGGTAAAAGCAGCCATTGAAGGCAGCTTGGATGAGAGCATAAGGGACCTGCAACGCCTATGCCATCAGCCCAGTGTGGGGGCACAGAACTGGGGAATACTGGAATGCGCTCAACTGATGAGAGACCTGCTACAAGAGGCAGGGGTATCGGCGAGAATATTGCCCACTCCCAATAAGGGAAACCCTGTTGTCTATGGAGAGCTAAAGGGAACCTCATCCAATACCTTGATCTTTTATGACCACTATGATGTTCAGCCGGCGGAGCCCCTGGAGCTTTGGGAGACGCCCCCTTTTGAGCCTGCCATCAGGGAGAACCGTATGTATGCTCGGGGCATCTCCGATGACAAAGGCCACATCGTGGCACGGCTGGCCGCCATTAAAGCCCTTCTGAGAGTCCAGGGCAGGCTCCCCTGCTCGGTAAAGTTCTGTATCGAGGGGGCAGAGGAGATGGGAAGCCCCAACTTTGTTCCCTTTGTAGAGCAGAACAAACAGCTCTTAAAGGCGGATGTCTGTATCTGGGAAGCCGGCGGAGTCAACTGGGAGGGCCGCCCTACCGTTAACTTGGGCATGAAAGGCATCCTTTACGTAGAGCTGGAGGCCAGGACTGCCAATAGAGACTCTCACTCCTCCTGGGGTACAGTAGTAGCCAATCCAGCCTGGCGCCTGGCGTGGGCTTTATCTACCCTTAAAGACCAGGATGAAAACCTACTGATTCCAGGGTTCTATGACGATGTTCGCCCTCCGCTACCCCTAGAGATAGATGCCATATCAAGGATGCCCGACGAGGATGAAGAGCTACGTCAAAGTCTGCAAGTGGAGGGATTTCTCAAGGGAGTAAGGGGTAAGGAATTCCTCCGACGTCACCTCTTGGAGCCTACGTGTAATATCTGCGGCATTGAGTCCGGCTATACGGGTTCTGGCACAAAAACGGTGTTGCCCCACTGGGCCAAGGCCAAGATAGATTTCCGTCTGGTGCCTAACCAACGGTATGAGGATATCCTAGATAAGCTCAGACGGCATCTGGATAGTAAAAGATTCGCCGATATTAAGATTAACTATTCCGATGGTGAGAATCCCGGCCGAACCCCAATAGATCATCCCTGGGTGCGTTTGGTAGCCGACGCCGCCATGGAGGTCTATGGCAGCGAGCCAGTGATTATTCCTACCAATGCTGGCAGCGGGCCAATCCACTGTTTCACCGATATCCTTGGCATACCCGTTGCTACCTGCGGGATCGGCTATCCGGAGAGCCGAATTCATGCTCCCAATGAGAACATTCAGTTTGACTATTTCACAAAGGGAGTGCTGCATACCGCAGCAGTCATGGAACGCCTGGGCAACCTGAACAAAACCACTCTTACTGAAAACCTGCATCACTAGAAGGGAGGACATATGAAGTTTGGCATCTGCTTACCCCACTACAATCTGCCCATAAGGGCCTCCGGTCTGTTGGAGGTTGCCACAAGAGCCGAGGATTTGGGCTTCGATTCCATCTGGGTCACCGATCATATCATCGTGCCCAAGAGCCTTAACATAGGGTATAGAGAGCATATGCTGGAACCCCTAGCCCTGATGGCCTACCTTGGCGGCGTCACCAAAAAGGTAGCTATAGGAAGCAGCGTGTTCATTCTCCCTTACCGTAACCCTATCGTGATGGCAAAGGCGGTTGCTACTGCTGATGTACTCTCAGGGGGAAGGATTATTTTCGGCGCTGCGGTGGGATGGATGGAGGCGGAGTTTCAGGCTCTTGGCGCTCCCTTTGCCGATAGAGGAGCCAGGAGCGATGAATATCTACGCCTTATCAAGCTACTTTGGAGCGAGGGCGTATCCAGCTTCCAGGGTAGGTACTTCCAGTTTCAGGACATGGCCTTCTCACCTCAACCGGTGCAGAGACCGCATCCGCCCATATGGATAGGCGGCAGAAGTCGCCGGGCCATTCGTCGCGCCGCCGAGCACGGCGACGCCTGGCACCCGACAGGCATGACCCATGACCAACTGGAGAAAGAGGCATCCTATTTCAAGAAGATGTGGGCCGCCAAAGGCAGGACTGGAGAGCCTCAAATCACCATGAGAGGCGGCTTAAATATCACTGACAACGCTCTAGGCTCAGAGCGGAGGGCCCTCAACGGCTCCGCCTCTCAGATTAGGGAAGATATCCAGAGGTACGCCAGCCTCGATGTTAGCCATATCATAATGGATATGGCAGGTAATAGCTACGAGGCCAAAATAAAGAGCATGGAGCGCTTCGTCAAGGAGATAAGGCCACGTTTGTCCTAGAGGCGATTCGACTTAATCCAAATCTTGAGAGAATGAGCCCTGCGCAGAATGTCGTTGGTATGAAAGTGTCATTCCGAGTCCCGATGTGTCGGGACGAAGAATCTGGGGCCGGGTTGTGTGCACCACTGCCCCAGACCCTTCGCTTTGCTCAGGGTGACAGGGCAGAGTTTTTGTACAAAGCTGCAGCGTGGTAACTCATACCAAGGCCTTCATATCCGTCAGCTGGCGCTCCAGCCAATGAGTTATATCCTCCCGTTCGATCGCCTGTATCAAGAACTTTTGTCTTCGCTCTCGTTCCTCAAGAGGCATTGCAAGAGCCTGGTATAAAGCCTGAGCCGTACCGAACAGGTCGGTAGGGGAGACCTCTAAGGCACCCTCCCTAAGCTGCTCGAATCCACCTGCGGATTCCGATAGTATAAGAACGCCCTGCCGAGTATTGACCACGGGGCCCTCTTTTGCCACCGGGTTCATCCCCTCAATAACAGAGTTAACCATTAGGACATCGTAAAGACGCATTCCAGCTATAGCTTGGGCATAGTTATTCTCATAAAACACCTTCACAGGTTGCCAACCTTCGTGGCCAAAAGCAGAGTTAATAGAGTTGACCATCTCCTGGATCTCCTCTACATACCGCTGATATTGCCGAATGTGCGAGCGGGAGGGGACCAGAAAGGCGAGGAACTTTACCCGCTCACGGAACTCTGGATATTTCTCCAGGAGAATTTGAAAAGCTCTGAAACCTCGGAGTATGTTCTTGCTGGGTTCTATCCTATCTACCCTAACAATGGTCTTCTCACCAGAAAGAGTTGACAGACGCTTTTCATATTCCAGTGCCCGAGGCGAGTTGGCAATCCGCCTTAACTCCTCAACATCTATAGATATGGGATAGGCCCTGACAGCAACACGACGGTTATCTATTTGAACACAACAATCAGTGTGGTCCACCTTAGCATCTGGGAGAAAGGCTTCACAGGTCTCCAAAAAGCCTCTGACGTCGCGCATACTCTGGAAGCCAACAATGTCGTTAGCACAAAGACTACGACATAAAGCTATTCGCATAATGCTGGGAATAAGCTGCCAATAGGTTGCACCTGGCCAGGGTACGTGGATGAAGTGCTGCATAATGGCCTTTGGAAGCTTCTGGCGTATGTAGTTTGGAGCTAGATACAAATGGTAGTCATGGAGCATCACAAAGGGAGGTGAATGCCCCTCCTGAGCCTCGGAGATCACTGCCTCTGCAAAGGCCTGGTTCACAGGGATATACCCCGTCTCCCAGGCATCATACACCGAGTCATCTATATTAGGGGTATAAGGAGCGCTCCACATATAATGCTGGAGGAACCACAGTAGAGGATTACAAACGATGTTGTAAAACTTGTGATAGGCCCTTCTAGGCGTCACCACGAATCGTACTGAGACTGTTTGCCCAGGAATGGGAGACTTGAACCGCTTACCCTGGGACGCCTCCGCAGCCTGACGGTCTCCTTCCCCCATTGCACTAGCGATCCAGGTAAAGTCAATGTGTCTGGTCAGGGAACTCAACGCGGTAACTACTGCCCCGCTTCCCCTGTGAGCCTGAAGATGGCCGTCCGGAGTGACAAGATAATCCACTGGCCCTCTATTGCTCACAAGAAGGAGACGTCGTTCTCTGAGCATCTCCTTGCACAGCTCAACGACTCTTTCACTGCGTCTTTCACCGCTAACGGAAGCCGTCATTTTGTTCGGTAGATACCAGATCAAAGGCGATGGCTTGAGGACAAAAGCAGAGGCAGAATAGATACTCCTTAATCTCAACGCCTACGCCAAGACAGGCCAACTTGCTGCAAATTAGCATCAGGGATATACCCTTGTCAAGCTTAGCCATGTCCCGGTAGTGGGTCAATTTGAATTTGACAGACAAGCGAATAGTTGGTACGCTAGAGTTATGGCAAAGCGCTCACGCAAGACTCCTCAAGACATTAACGCCTTGGCTGCCTATGTGGTAGCAAAAGCCACAGAGGAATTCCAGGA